>JACCZA010000207.1 GCA_013696185.1 Actinomycetota bacterium | reverse complement strand
GGGCCGGTCTCCGACCGCAGGCTCGACGGCTACGGCTGGCGCACCCTCGCGACCGGCGTGGCGCGGGCGGCCGAGCTCGCGCGCTCGCGCGGCTTCGAGCCGACGTTCCACCATCACGTGGGCACCTTCGTCGAGACGCCGCAGGAGATCGAGCGCCTCCTCGACCTGACGGACGTCGGCCTGCTGCTCGACACGGGCCACCTGGTCGCAGCGGGCGGCGAGCCGCGTCAGGCCCTCGCGGACTGGCGAGACCGCATCGACTACGTCCACCTGAAGGACGTGCGCCTGGACGTGCTGCGGGGCGCGCCCCACTTCACGGAGGCTTCCCGGCGCGGCGTGTTCTGCGAGCTCGGCGCCGGAGACGTCGACCTCGAGGGCTTCCTCGCGGGGCTCGACGGCTATGCAGGCTGGCTCGTCGTCGAGCAGGACTGGGTTCCGGCCCCCGGCGAGGACGCCGCGGGCGCGATCGAGTCGCAGGCGCGCAACCGGCGCTGGCTCGCGGAGCACGCCGGCCTCTGATCTCCTCCCGGGGGAGGGATCGGGTCAGCCTCGCGGGCCGGCTCCCGAGCCGAACGCCGCGTCCAGCGCCTCGCGCGCCACGCCGCCTGCCGCGTACTGCGAGGTGCCCTCGCTCAGGAGCTCCCGTGCCCCCGCGACGAGCGCCCCGTAGGCGGCTCCGGCCAGGAGGCTGCCGGTCGAGGCGCGACGCACGCCTGCGGAGGCGAGCTCGGTGACGCTCGGCCCCTGCCGGAGGGCGAGCACGTTCACCGGCACGCCGACCTCCCTCACGACCGCGGCGATCTGGTCGATGTCCGTGAGTCCCGGCGCGTAGACGGCATCGGCGCCCGCGTCTCGGTAGGCGATCAGGCGGGCGATGGTGTCCGCGAGGTCGTCGACGCCTCGCAGGTGGTTCTCGGCCCGGCCGGTGAGCACCATCGGGTCGGGCAGACGATGGGCGGCCTCGGCGGCCGTCGCCACGCGCTCGGCCGCGACCTCGACGTCGTCGATGCCGCCGGTGGCCGGGTCGTAGTCCTCGATCGAGCACCCCGCCGCTCCGGCGGCGGCGAGCAGCGCCACGGTCTCGGCCACCCCGCCGGGATCGTCCGGGAAGCAGCGCTCGCTGTCGACGTTCAGGGGCAGCGACGTCGCATCGGCCAGGCTCGCCACGTGCGCGACGAGCTCGTCGCGCGTCACCTCCCCATCGAGCCTCCCGAGCGACCAGGCGAGCCCGGCGCTCGTCGAGGCGAGCGCCTCGAAGCCGCACGAGGCGAGTAGCCGCGCGGAGCCGACGTCCCACGGGTTCGGCATCACGAACAGACCCTCTGCCGCATGCAAGGCTCGGAAGCGGTCGCGACGATCGTCAGCGGACATGCTCCTCCCCCCTCGCCCCGTCACCCGCCGAGCATCGCAGGTGTGGCGCACGCGGTCGCCCGGTGGACGCACTGCGCGCCGCGGTGGCGGATGATAGGCACCTCGTGTCCTCGTACGACCTGCACCAGCACCTGTGGCCCGAGTCGCTCGTCGAGGCGCTGCGCGCGCGCCGCGACCGGCCCCGGCTGCGTGGGACGATGCTCGAGCTGGTCGACGGCGACTGGGAAGTCGACGCCGACGCGTACGGGCTCGAGGCGCGACTCGCCTCGCTCGACCGGGACGAGATCGACATCGCGGTCGTCTCGTGCCCTCCGACGCTCGGTCTCGACGAGGCGCTCCTCGACGCCTACCACGAGGGGATCCTCGAGCTCGTCGGGGCCTCGGCCGGCCGGCTCCGAGCCTTCGCGACCGACACGGTGCGCGACGGCTTCGTCGGCGCCTGCGTCTCCGCCGAGAGCCTGGACGACCTGGCCGCGCTCGCGCCGCTCCTGGACGAGCTCGAGCGGCGGGATGCGGTGCTCTTCGTGCACCCGGGGCCGGCGCCCGGTCCCGACCGAGCACCCGTGTGGTGGCCGGCGATCGTCGGCTACACGGCGCAGATGCAGTCGGCCTACGCCGCCTGGCTCGCGCGCGAGGACGGCGCGTGGCCGACCCTCGGCGTCGTCTTCGCGATCCTCGCCGGCGGCGCGCCGTTCCAGCTCGAGCGATTCGCCTCGCGCGGCGTCGACTCGCGCACCATCGTCGATCCGAACGTCTACCTCGACACCGCCTCCTACGGCGAGCGCGCGCTCGAGCTCTCGCTCGCGACCTACGGTGTCGGCCAGCTCGTCTACGGCAGCGACCTGCCCGTGATCGACTCCGGACCGACCTTGCGCTCGGTGCGTGGCTTCGGGCAGGCTGTGGCCGACGCCGTCTGCCGGGCGAACCCGGAGCGGCTCCTGGCATGAGCGACCTTCGCGACTGGATCCACGAGCGCGTTGCCCCCGGCGAGAACCTGACGCGGGCGCAGCTCGCCCAGCTCGCGGTCGCCGTCGGCCACGAGCCGCAGTTCTGGTCCGACCGTGTGCGGCACGACCCGAACCAGCGCTACTTCGACCAGCTCTACCGCGACCCGAATCTGGACATCTGGCTGATCTGCTGGCTGGAGGCGCAGGACACGGGCTACCACGACCACGAGCTCTCGTCCGGCGCGGTCTTCGTCGTCGAGGGCGCCCTCTGCGAGGACTACTTCCACCGCGACGAGCGCGGCTGGATCAGCGTCAGGACGCGGGAGCGGGCGGTCGGGCAGGTCTTCGACTTCGACGGATCCTCGATCCACGGGATGCGTCACGCGCACGCCAGCGAGCCCGCCACGTCGATCCACGTCTACTCGCCGGCACTCTGGCGCATGGGCTACTACGAGCCCAGCGAAGGGGGCCTGCGCCGCACGACGATCACCTACGCGGACGAGCTCGTCACGGCCGAGCCGCTGGCGCGGTAGACCGCGCGTTGACCGTCGTCCTCACCGGCAGGACGCTGACGCTCGAGCGGGTGCTGGCCGTCGCACGGGCGGGCGCCGAGGTCGAGCTCGAGCCGGAGGCGCTCGAGCGGATGCGGCGCGCACGCGCTGTGGCCGACCGCGCGCTCGCCGCCGGCGAGACCGTCTACGGGCTCTCGACGGGCGTCGGGGTGCGCAAGCGCGCGCTCGTCGACGCCGGCGACCAGGGCCGGTTCAACGCGAGGCTGATCCTGAACCACCTGGTCGGCCAGGGCGAAGCGGCACCCGACGAAGCAGTGCGCGCCACCCTGCTCGTGCTGGCGAACGGGTTCGCGCGCGGCTCGGGGCTCGCAGGACCCGCGCTGGCGGAGCGGGTGGTCTCGGCGCTGAACGACGGTCGCCGGTTGCGCGTGCGAATGCTCGGCTCGCTCGGAGCAGCCGACCTCTCGGCGCTGGCCGATCTCGCACACGACCTGCTCGGCGACGATGTGCGGCTCGAGCCCGGAGAGGGGCTCGCCCTCCTCAGTAGCAACGCGTTCTCGACGGGCCTCTCCGCCCTCGCGATCGCCGACCTCGACCGTCTGCTCGAGACCGCGCTCGTGGCCGGTGCTCTCGACCTGGAGGCGTTCGCGGCCAACCTGTCGGTCGTGGACCCGGCGGTCGCGCGCGAGCGCCCGTATCCGGGACTCGCGACGGCGGCGGCCGACCTCCGCGAGCTCCTCGCCGGGAGCGCGCTCCTCGAGCCGGGTGCGGCGCGGAACCTGCAGGACCCGCTCACCTTCCGGTGTCTGCCGCAGGTCCACGGCGCTGCGCGCGACGCGCTCTCGTTCGTGCGCTCGCAGCTGGAGATCGAGCTGAACGCCGCGCAGAACAACCCCCTCCTCGACGTCGCGAGCGGAAGGTTCCTGGCCGTCGGCAACTTCGACTCGCTGCCGCTCACGACCGCGCTCGACCTCTCGCGAATCGCGCTCGCCCCGGTGCTCACGAGCGCGAACGAGCGGCTGGTCAAGCTCCTGCAGGCACCGCTGAGCGGGCTCCCGGAAGGCCTCTCGGAGCGCACAGGCAGCGCCGAGGACTCCTTGAGCGAGTTCGGCCCGGCCGGCCAGGCGCTCACCGCCGAGGCCCGTCTGCTCGCCCAGCCCGTCTCGTTCGAGCTCGCGAGCTCGGCGCACGCCGAGGGGCTCGAGGATCGGGCGACGATGGCTCCGCTCGCGGCGCGCCGCCTGGCCGAGATGGTCTCGCTCGGGGAGCGGATCGTGACGATCGAGCTCCTCGTCGCCTGTCAGGCGATCGATCTGCGCGGGCAGCGCCTGGGCGAGGGCACGCGCCGCGCGCACGAGCTCGTCCGGCGGTGCGTACCCTTCAAGTCGGAGCAGGATCCGATCCCGCCGACGCTCGAGCCGCTGCGGGAGCTCGTCCAGTCGGGAGCGCTGAGCTCGAGATCCGTCGGCGCCGGGCACGTCGCGTCCGTCCACTAGACAGGAGGCAGGAATGTCGTTCGCAGACTCGTCCCGGTACGTCGTCGTCGGCGCAGGGATCCATGGGCTCTCGACCGCGTACCACCTCGCGCAGGAGCTGCGCGTGCGCGGCCTCGGCTCGGGCAGGGACATCGTCGTCCTCGACAAGACGCGCCCCGGGGCCGGCGCCTCGGGCATCGCGTGCGGCGTCGTGCGCAACAACTACTTCCAGCCCGCGATGAGCGAGCTGATGCAGGCGTGCGTCGAGGTGTGGGAGTCGGATCCCGTCGCGTACCACTACAACCCCGTCGGCTACATCGCGCTCGGCGCGCCCGTCCAGGAGTCGGATCTCGTCGCGACCTACGAGCGCCAGGAGGCGATCGGGTACCGCTC
>JACCZA010000329.1 GCA_013696185.1 Actinomycetota bacterium | reverse complement strand
GTGATCAGCGCCGTGCTGACGCCGCTCTTCCTCGTCGCCGGCACGTTCTTCCCGCTCGACGGCCTGCCGAGGTGGGCGCAGATCGCCGGCGACTTCAACCCCCTGCACCACTGCGTCGAGCTCGTCCGCCACGCGGCCTTCGGCTGGGAGGGCTGGACGGACGTCGCGCGCCTCGGCGCCCTCGTCGGCTTCGCGCTCGTGATGTGGCGCGTCGCGATCCGCGCGATGACGCGCAAGCTCGTGAACTAGGTCCTACGGCTTGACGACGAGCGCGCTGCCGCCGCCGCGCCGCGCCGGCTCGGCCGCCACGACGACGCGCCCGCCGCCGAGGAACTCCATCCCGGTCGCCGCGCCGACCTCCGGTGTCGACACGAACGCGTGACCCCGCCCGGTCAGCGCGAGGGCCTCCGGGCTCGCGATGAACGCGGGCTCGGCGGTCGTCGTCCGTCCGTTGCGCTGGGTCGCCCGCGGGTTCGCGAGCGCCTGCGGCAGCGGGGTGCCGAGGTCGAGGCGGTCGACGAGGATCTGCAGCACCGTCGTGATGATCGTCGAGCCGCCCGGCGAGCCGAGGGCGAGCAGCGGCTTCCCGCCGCGCAGCACGATCGTCGGCGCCATCGAGCTGCGGGGCCGCTTGTTCCCCTCGACGCGGTTCGGGTGCGTCACCGAGTCGAAGTTGAAGTCGGTCAGCTCGTTGTTGAGCAGGAACCCGCGGCCGGGCACGACGAGGCCGGAGCCGCCGGTCGACTCGATCGTGAACGTGTAGGTGGCCACGTTTCCCTGCTTGTCCGAGACGGTGAGGTGGGTGGTCGTACCGGCGCGCGTCGAGGTGATCGACGCCTCGCCGTTCGCCGTCACGCCGCCCGAGAAGGGCGCCGGGTCGCCCGGCGGCACCGAGCCGGGGACGGCCCGCTCGCCGATCAGCGCCCGCCTCGTCTGCGCGAAGCCCTTGGACAGCAGGCCGCGGAGGGGGACCTTCACGAAGTCCGGGTCGCCGAGGTAGGCGCCCCGGTCGGCGAACGAGTAGCGCGACGCCTCGAGGTACAGGTGCAGCGCCGCCTCGCGCGTCATGCCGGAGAGCGTGTAGCCCTCGAGGATGTTCAGGGCCTCGCCGACCGTCGAGCCACCGCTCGAGGGCGGGCCCATGCCGAAGACGTCGGCACCGCGATAGCGCACCCGCGTCGGAGCGCGCTGGGGGGCGACGTAGGCCGCGAGATCGCTCGCCGCCATCACGCCCGGGCGCCAGCGGTGATTCGCGCTCGGGGCGATCGAGGGGGCGGTGACCGTCTGGACGATCGCGTTTGCGAGGTCGCCGGTGTAGAAGGCGTTCGCCCCCCCGCGCGCGATCAGCTCGTAGGTCTGCGCGAGCTCGGGGTTGCGGAACGTGGTGCCGACGTCGCGCGGGGTGCCGTCCGCGTCGAGGTAGAGGGCTGCGCTCGCGGGCACGTCGTCGAAGTAGTCCCGGTTGTCAGAGATCTGGTCGAAGAACGTCTGGTCGACCTCGAACCCGCTCCGCGCGATCGCGATCGCCGGGGCGAGCGCCTGGGCGAGGGTGACCCGCTTCGACCCGTACCGGCGCAGGGCCTCCGACCAGCCGCGCACGGTGCCGGGTACGCCGACCGAGAGGCCGCTGTAGCGGGCGTCGTTGAAGACGAGTGGCCTGCCGCCCTCCATGAAGGAGTCGGGCCTCATGGCCGCGGGCGCCCGCTCGCGCGAGTCGAGCGTGAAGACGTGGGGGCGACCCCTCGGGCGGAGCGGCGCCTGGTAGACGACCATGAACCCGCCGCCGCCGACGCCGCAGGAGAAGGGCTCGGTGACGCCGAGCACGGCAGCGGCGGTCACCGTCGCGTCGATCGCGTTCCCGCCCTTGCGCAATGTGGCGATCGCCGCCTGGGTGGCGAGGCGCTCGACCGTGGCGGCGGCCCCGCCCGTGCCGGTCGACGTTGGCGGTCCGACGGGCGCTGCAGAGTCGGCCGAGACGGCGACACCGGCCAGTGCCAGCGAGCCGGCCACGAGAGTGACGAGCACCGAACGGAAACCCCGACCCCGCATCTCGCTTCTCCTCCTCGTCGTGCCGCGCACCCGCTCCGTCGGTGCCGCGGTCGCGTCGACCCTAACCGTCGGCGAGCGCCGATGCACGGGGACGAAGGCGCACGCTGCCGGTTGCGTCACGGCAGGGGCGATGCCAAGATGGCAATGCCATCCCCCCAGGAGAGATTCCCGCCAGCTTTGTCCTTTCTGCTGCCGTGCCCGAACTGCGGCCCCCGCGACGTCAACGAGTTCGTCTGCGCAGGCGAGGTGACGCAGCGGCCGGCTCGCGACCCCTCGCCCCGCGAGCTCGCGGCGTACGTCTACTTCCGCCGCAACGTCGCGGGCGTCCAGCGCGAGTGGTGGTACCACCGATCGGGCTGCCGGAGCTGGTTCCTGGCCGAGCGTGACACCCGCACGAACCGCGTGCTGGCGACCTCGCTGCCGGAGGGCTCCGAAGGCGCGCCGGGGCAGGCGAGCGGCGGGGACGGCGTCACGACCACGGCCGACGGGGTCGCCGGTCAGGCCGGTCTGCATTGACCAAGTGCCGATGACCCGGCTCGGCCCGCAGCCCGGCGAGCGCATCGACCGCTCCCTGCGGATCACGTTCACCTTCGACGGCAAGCCCGTCCACGGCTTCGCGGGTGACACGATCGCGTCAGCGCTGTTCGCCTCCGGGCGCCGTGTGTTCTCGCGCAGCTTCAAGTATCACCGTCCGCGGGGACTGCTGTGT
>JACCZA010000202.1 GCA_013696185.1 Actinomycetota bacterium | reverse complement strand
GCCGGCCGGCGCGCGCTCCCGCGCGGCTACGCCGATCTCGGACGGCAGATCGGGATCTGGCTCTGCTTCCTGCTCACCTACCAGGTGGCCCGTGGCGTCGCCGATCGAGACGTGGCGCGCGCGTTCGAGAACGGGTTGAAGGTGATCGACGTCGAGCGGCGGGCGGGATCCCTCTTCGAGCTCTCGCTCCAGGGCGTCGTCGACTCCTCGCAGCTCCTCGTCACGCTCATGTCGTGGACGTACTGGCTGTCGCAGTTCACGGTGCTCGGCCTGACGCTCCTCTGGGTCTACCTGCGCCGGAACGACGCCTTCCTGCGCTTCCGCAACTCGATCTTGCTCGCCAACGTGATCGGACTGGCGGGGTACGTCCTGCTGCCGACGGCCCCTCCGCGGATGTTCCCCGACCTCGGCTTCGTCGACACGCTCGCCGCGTTCGGCGGCCTCAACCACGGCAGCGCCGTGATCGAGCTGGCGTCGAACCCGTACGCGGCGATGCCCAGCCTGCATGCGGCGGACTCGCTGATCGTGGGCGTGACGATGGCGCTCATCGTGCGCAAGCCCATCTGGAAGGCGCTCTGGCTCGCCTGGCCGGTCTGGGTCTCGTTCTGCGTGATGGCGACCGGCAACCATTTCTGGCTCGACATCCTCGCCGGCGCTGCGATCGCCGGCCTTGCGGCGGCCGTGATCTACGGACGGCGCGAGCGCAGCTCGCGAGACCTGCGGCACGCCCCGGCGTGAGCCGGGCGGCCGCGCTCAAGCAGAGCTACACGAGCGGCGCCAGACGGCTCGCGTCGAGTTCGATGTCCGGGCTGGCCCGCACCCGCGTCAGCCCGAACGCGCTCACCGCGGCCGGCGTCGGGCTCTGCGTCGCTGCGTCGGCGCTCGTCCTGCTCGAGAGCCGCAACGAGATCGTCTTCTTCTGGCTCGCCGCCCTCGTCTTCGTCGTCGGCTCGGTGCTCGACATCCTCGACGGCGCGCTCGCGCGGCGGAGCGGCCGGGGCACGCCCTTCGGGGCCTTCCTCGACTCGACGACGGACCGCATCAGCGAGGGCTTCATGATCGGTGCCGTAGCACTCGTCCTCTCGCGCGACGGGAACGAGGTCGGGCTCGCCTTCGCGATCGCCGCCATCGCCGGCTCGTTCCTCGTCAGCTACACGCGCGCCCGCGCCGAGGCGCTCGGGCTGCGGGGCGACGTCGGCATCGGCAGCCGGGCCGAGCGGGTGGTCGTGATCACCGCGGGCCTCGTGCTCGCCCCCTGGGGTGCGCTCTCGTGGTCGATCTACCTGCTCGCAGTAACCGCCTGGTTCACGGTCGGGCAGCGCATCCTCTCGGTGCGCTCCCAGCTGCGCGCGCGCTGAGCTAGCAACCCGCGGGGCCCATCGGTCCAAGCGTTCGGCTATAGTGCTAGCAGTTTGGCTGCTAGCACTCCTGGGAGAACGAGCGTCCTCGTCCGCATGCCCGGCTCGACCAAACGGGCGCTCGTGCGGGAGGTCGCCCGCCGCGGCTCGAATCTGAACGACGTCGCCGTCGCACTGCTAGCAGAGCGCTTCGGCGTTCCCTTCGCGCCGAGCGGCCGCCGTCGCAAGGCCATCCCGGGAGCTGCGGGCGCCGTCGTCCTGCGCATGCCGCCCGAGTTGCGCCGCGAGCTGAAGGACGCGGCACGCCGCCGCGGCGGCAACGTCAACGACCTGATCCTCCTCACGCTCTCCGAGGCGCTCGAGATCCCCGTCGCCTCCAATCGAAAGGACACCATGGCAGCCACGAACGGCAGCAGGAACGGCAAGGCGCGCTCGTCCGACAAGGTGCGCGTCGCCCTCATCGGCGTCGGCAACTGCGCCAACTCGCTCCTCCAGGGAGTCGAGTACTACAAGGACGCGCCCGACGACCAGTTCGTGCCCGGGCTCATGCACGTGAGTCTCGGCGGCTACCACGTGCGGGACATCGAGCTCACCGCCGCGTTCGACGTGACGACCGACAAGGTCGGGAAGGACCTGGCCGACGCGATCTGGGCTCACCCGAACGACACGATCAAGTTCGCCCAGGTGCCGAAGAGCGGCATCAAGGTCTCGCGCGGGATGACGCACGACGGGCTCGGCACGTACATCTCCGAGGTCGTCACGAAGGCCCCGGGGGAGACGGACGATGTCGTCGGCATCCTCAAGGAGACGGGCACCGACGTGGTCGTCAACTACCTCCCGGTCGGTTCCGAGATGGCGACGAAGTGGTACGCGGAGCAGATCCTCGAGGCCGGCTGCGCGATGGTCAACTGCATGCCGGTCTTCATCGCGCGCGAGGGCTACTGGCAGAAGCGCTTCGAGGAGAAGGGCCTGCCGATCATCGGCGACGACATCAAGTCGCAGGTCGGGGCGACGATCACCCACCGCGTGTTGACGAGCCTCTTCCGCGAGCGCGGCGTGCACCTCGACAAGACGATGCAGCTGAACGTCGGCGGCAACTCGGACTTCCTCAACATGCTCGAGCGCAGCCGCCTGGAGTCGAAGAAGATCTCGAAGACGAACGCGGTCACGTCGATGCTCGACTACGACATGGGCGCCAAGAACGTCCACGTCGGCCCGTCGGACTACGTCCCGTGGCTGACCGACCGCAAGTGGGCGTACATCCGCATGGAGGGCACGTCCTTCGGCGACGTGCCCCTGAACGTCGAGCTGAAGCTCGAGGTCTGGGACTCGCCGAACTC
>JACCZA010000268.1 GCA_013696185.1 Actinomycetota bacterium | reverse complement strand
CGGTGGAGAGGATGCCGCCCCCGCGCGCGTGCAGCTCCTCGTAGCTCGCGCCGGCAGCGCGCAGCGCGAACTCCTCGACGCGGTCGCCTGCGAACGCGGGGTGGGTGTGGCAGTCGACGAGCCCGGGGATGGCGCAGAGGCCGCGACCGTCGAGCTCCTCGACGTCGCCGTCGAGCGGCGCCAGCTCGCGCATGCGGCCGACGGCAGCGACCGTGCCTTCCTCGCAGAGCGCGTATGCGTCCTCGATCACCTCGACTTCGCCGAGGGCACGGCCTCGCGCCGGAGTCCCCTGCGCCGCCGGGGTCGCCAGCTGAGCGAGATCGCGGATGAGCAGCCGCCGGGCGGGCCGGGCTCCGGGCGCCGTCATCCGGCGGGCGCGAGCGGCGGCTCGAGGCCGTGCTCGGCGGCTGCGGCGCGTGCCTCCTCGTACCCCGCGTCCAGGTGCCGCATCACGCCGATGCCCGGATCGACCGTCAGGACGCGCTCGAGCCGCTCGGCCATGGCGTCGCTGCCGTCGGCGAGGACGACCATGCCCGCGTGAATGGAGTTGCCGATCCCGACACCGCCGCCGTGGTGGACGCTGACCCACGTGGCGCCTGCCGCCACGTTGACGAGCGCGTTCAAGATCGGCCAGTCCGCGATCGCGTCGGAGCCGTCGAGCATCGCCTCCGTCTCGCGGTACGGCGAGGCGACCGAGCCCGAGTCGAGGTGGTCGCGGCCGATCACGACCGGCGCCGAGACCGCACCCGAGCGCACGAGCTCGTTGATCGCGAGTCCGGCGCGGGCCCGGTCGCCGAGGCCGAGCCAGCAGATCCGTGCCGGAAGGCCCTGGAACGCGACGCGCTCGGACGCGAGCGCCAACCAGCGCTGCAGCAGGATGTCGTCCGGGAACAGTCTCCCCAGCTCCGCGTCGATGACGGCGATGTCGCGGGGGTCACCCGAGAGCGCAGCCCAGCGGAACGGCCCGATCCCGCGGCAGAAGAGCGGGCGGATATAGGCCGGGACGAAGCCCGGGTATGCGAACGCGTCCTCTACGCCGGCCTCCTGAGCCTCCCCTCTGAGGTTGTTGCCATAATCGAAAACATACGCCCCGACCCGGACGTACTCGAGGAGCGCCTCGACGTGGCGCGCGATCGAGGCCCGGGCGCGGCGAAGGTACTCCGCGGGATCCGCTGCGCGCAGCGCTGCGGCGTCGCCGACCGAGAGGCCGGCGGGGATATAGCCGGTGAGGGGGTCGTGCGCCGCCGTCTGATCCGTGACGAGGTCGAAGTGCTCGCCCCGCCGGACGAGCTCGGGCACGGCCTCGGCAGCGTTCGCGAGGACGCCGACCGAGAGAGGTCGCCCCTCCGCCGCCGCGGAGCGCACGCGCGCGACCGCGTCGTCGAGCGAGTCGGCCACCTCGTCCAGATAGCGCGTGTCGAGCCTGCGCCGGATGCGTGCCGGGTCGGCCTCGAGGCAGAGGATCGCGGCGCCCGCCAGCGTCGCCGCGAGCGGCTGCGCGCCGCCCATCCCGCCGAGGCCGGCCGTCAGGATCGTGCGACCCGTGAGGTCGGCGGAGCCGAAGTGCTGCTCGCCCGCGGCGGCGAACGTCTGGTAGGTGCCCTGGAGGATTCCCTGGGTGCCGATGTAGATCCAGCTGCCGGCGGTCATCTGCCCGAACATCGTCAGGCCCTCGGCCTCGAGCCGACGGAACTCGTCCCAGGTCGCCCAGCGAGGCACGAGCAGCGAGTTGGCGATCAGGACGCGCGGCGCGCCGGGGTGCGTGGGGAGCACGGCGACCGGCTTGCCGCTCTGCACGAGCAGCGTCTCGTCCTCGCCGAGTGAGAGCAGGGAGCGGACGATTCCGCGCAGGGCCTCGTGGTTGCGCGCGGCCTTGCCCGAGCCGCCGTAGACGACGAGGTCCTCCGGCCGCTCGGCCACCTCGGCGTCGAGGTTGTTCAGCAGCATGCGCAGCGGCGCCTCCGTCGACCACGAGCGGGCGTTCAGCGTCGACCCCCGCGGCGCGCGGATCGAGCGGAGGTCGCCGCAGAGCGCGTCGACGGCGGTATCGAGCGTGCCGGCGGCGCTCATCTGCCCGCACCGTCCGACCCGCCCGTGCCCGTCTCGCCGCACAGCGCCGCATGGACGTCGTCGAGAACGCCGGCCGCGATCGCCGCGGAAACGGCCTCGATGTCGGCGGCGAGCGACCGGTCGGCGGTCAACGGCGGCGACACGCCGCGTATGCGCCGGTGCAGCTCCTCCAGCACGGCGCTCGAGCGCAGCGGCCGGCGGAGCTCGAGCGCCCGCGCCGCGCAGAGCGCCTCGATCGCCACCACCCGTTGTGCGTTGGCGAGCACCTGGCGCGCCTTCAGCGCAGCCGTGGCGCCCATGGAGTTGAAGTCCTCCTGGCCCGCGCTCGTCGGCAGGCTGGCCGTGCCGGCCGGATGGGAGAGCACCTGGCTCTCCGCCACGAGCGCGGCCGCTGTGTACTGGAGCAGCATCAGGCCCGAGCTCGTCCCGGGCTGCGTGGCCAGGAACGGCGGCAGCGCGTCCTCGCCGCGGTCGGAGAGCAGGCGGTAGGTCCGGCGCTCGCTGAAGGCGGCCAGCTCGGTGAGCAGGACCGCCAGGTGGTCGAGCGGCAGCGCGAGCGGCTGCCCGTGGAAGTTGCCCCCCGAGACCACGTCACCGTCCTCGGGGAAGCAGAGCGGGTTGTCGGTGACCGCGTCGAGCTCGGTCACGATCGCGGCGGAGACGTAGTCGAGCGCCTCCAGCACCGCGCCGAGCACCTGCGGGATGCAGCGCACCGTGTAGGCGTCCTGGACCCGCGCGCAGTCCGCGTGACTCGCGAGGAGCTGTGAGGAACCGACGGCGGCGCGCACGCGGGCTGCGACCTCGCTCTGCCGCGCCCGGCGCCGCAGCTCGTGGATACGCGGGTCCATCGGCGCGACCGAGGCGAGCAGCACGTCCGCACTCAGGATCGAGACGAGCTCGGCGGCGCGCGCCAGGCGCAGGGCGTCGTGCACGAGCAGCGCACCGGCTCCGGCCATTAGGTGCGTCCCGTTGACGAGCGCGAGGCCCTCTTTCGGCTCGAGCACGAGCGGTCGGAGGTTCGCGTCCCCGAGGGCCCGTCCCGAAGGGACGCTCGCGCCGTCGCGCCGGATCTCGCCCGACCCGCAGAGGGTGCGCGCGAGATGGGCGAGCGGGGCGAGGTCGCCGCTCGCCCCCACGGAGCCGCGCGACGGGATGACGGGCACGAGGTCGCGCTCGAGCAACTCGACGAGGAGCTCCACGACCGCGAGCCGCACTCCCGAGAACCCCTTCGCCAGGCTGTTCGCGAGCAGCAGCATGATCGCGCGCACGACCTCGTCCTCGAGCGGCTCGCCGACTCCGGTGGCGTGGCTCTCGACGAGGTTCGCCTGGAGCGCCAGCAGATCCGCCTCCGAGACGCGGACGTGACTGAGATCGCCCAGTCCCGTGGTGACGCCGTAGATCGCCCTTCCGCTCGCAGTCAGCTCCTCGACGAGCGCACGCGCCGCCCGGATCCGGGCGAAGGCGGTGTCGGCGATCCGCACGCCTGTCCTCAAGCGGGCGACCCGGACGACGTCGTCGAGCTGCAGCGGAGCGTCCGACCCGACGAGAACGTCGCCGGCGGTCGTCGCGATCGGCGCCTGCATCGCTCCCTGCACGCCTACGAGGGTAGGCCGTGCCCACGCCGGCGTCCAACCGGACGGGCTTCCGGCGGTGTGCCTCCTCGAGCCACGTGGCCGGCGCCCGGCGCTTCGAGGCTGCTGCCGGGTGTCTGGTAGAAGGTTGCGTTCTTCGAGTGAGGATAGGGTCGCCGGCATGGCGAGCACTTTGGACAACGTGAGTAGGACACGCGAGCAGCCGGCCAACGGGTCTCGGAGCACCGGCGAGCCGCTGCTCTCGGTCGAGCACGTCCGGCTCGGCTACTGGACGCCCGCGGGCTTCAACCTCGCCGTGGGCGACGTCAGCTTCGAGGTGCAGCGACGGGAGCGGATCATCGTGATCGGCCCGTCCGGCTGCGGCAAGTCGACACTCCTGAAGGCGATCGCCGGCTTCATCTCTCCCGCGGGCGGCGAGATCAGCGTCGCGGGCCGGACGGCGCCTCCGCCGGGGCCCGATCGGGCTGTCGTGTTCCAGGAGTTCGATCAGCTGTTCGCCTGGCGGACCGTGCTCGACAACGTCGCCTATCCGCTGCGCGTCAACCGCCGGCGGAGAGCCGACGCGACAGCCTCGGCGCGGCAGTTCCTGGAGCTGACGGGCCTGGGGCACGCGGCCGACCGCTACCCGCACCAGCTCTCCGGCGGTATGAAGCAGCGCGTCGCGATCGCCCGGGCGCTGGCGCTCGAGCCGGCGATCCTGCTGATGGACGAGCCGTTCGGAAGCCTCGACGCGCTGACCCGAGCGCGGTTGCAGGGGGAGCTGAACGCGATCCTCGACCGCACCCACACGACGCTCCTCTTCGTCACGCACTCGATCGACGAGGCGCTCGTCCTCGGCGACCGTGTCGTCGTGCTCGGGAACGCGCCCTCCACGGTGCAGGAGCTCGTCGACGTCCGCGACGTGGGGGCGCCCGACTCCGCCGCCTACGCCGACATGCGCCGGCGCCTGAGGCGCCTGCTCGCGAACAAGGGGGAGGAGGTGGACGAGAATGCAGTCTTCGTCTAGCCCCGCCGCCGCGACTGCGCTGTCCGAGCCGCTGCGCCGTCCCCGCGTGGTGGGGTGGGGACGGCTGCCAGCGTGGCTCCGTTTCACGCTGCTGCTTGCGGCGCTCGTCGGGCTCTGGCAGGCGTACGTCTCGCTGAAGGACGTAAATCCGCTGCTCTTCGCGAGCCCGCGCGCCGTCGCGGAGGCCTTCGTCGACGGCTGGCGCGACGGCACGATCCCGCGCGCCACCTGGACGACCGTGAAGGTGCTCGCGCTCGGGATCGGCATCGGCGCGCTGGTCGCGGCGGTGCTCACCGTGTTCGCCACGCTCACGAAGATCGGCGACGACCTGCTCGTCCTGCTCACGTCGATCCTGAACCCGCTCCCCGGCGTCGCGGTCCTGCCGCTCGCGCTGCTCTGGTTCGGCCTCAACACGAACGCGCTCCTGTTCGTGATCGCGAACGCGACGATCTGGCCGATCGCGATCAACGTCACCACGGGATTCCGGACCGTGAACCCGACGATCGTCGCGGTCGGCCGGAACATCGGGCTCTCGTCCCGGCGCCTCGTCACGGACGTGCTCGCCCCGGCGGCGCTGCCGCACACGATCTCCGGGCTCAAGGCCGCGTGGGCGTTCGGCTGGCGGACGATCATCGCGGCGGAGCTCGTCTTCGGCGTCTCGGGCGCCGACGGCGGCCTCGGCTTCTACATCAACAACGCGAAGCTGTACCTCCGGATCCCGCAGGTCTTCGCGGGACTCGTGACGATCGCGATCCTCGGCGTGCTCTTCGAGACCGTGTTCGGGGTGCTCGAGCGCCGGACGGTCGTCCGCTGGGGGATGAAGACTGTTCCGGCCACCAGTGGAGGAGGAGAAGGTTGAAGCGGATAGCGAACGGGCGGCGTCTCGCGCTCGCCCTCACGACGATCCTGGCGCTCACGGGGCTGGCGGCGACCGTGGCGCTCGCCGGCGGCAGTCCGGGCGGCCCGCCCGACAAGCTCGTGATCGCCTACCAGCCGGGCATCGGCTACGCGCCGCTGATCGTGATCAAGGATCAGCGCTGGATCGAGAAGCGCTACCCCGGCACCCAGATCGAGTGGAAGGTGCTCGCCTCGGGCGCGGCGATCACCGACGGCGTGATCAAGGGCGACATCCACGTCGGCGCGGGCGGCGTCGGCCCCCTGCTCGTGGGCTGGGCCCGCGGCGTCGACTGGAAGTACATCGCGCCGCTGAACGAGGGCGACCTCTGGCTGATGGCCAAGGATCCGAGCATCAAGACGATCGAGGATCTGCGCGGCAAGCGGATCGCGATGCCGTCTCCCACGTCGATCCAGGCGATGGTACTGCGCAAGATGGCCCAGGTGAAGCTCGGCGACGCGAAGGCGCTCGACCGCGGCATCATCTCGATGGATCATCCGGATGCGATGCAGGCGCTGCTGAGCGGCCAGATCGACGCCCACCTGACGTCGCCGCCGTTCCAGTTCCAGGAGAAGGTCCGCGGTGCGCACGTGATCGCCCGGAGCTACACCTACTTCGGCGCCCACTCGTTCCTCGGCGCGATGGTGACGCAGAAGTTCTACGACGAGCACACGGCGTTCTCGAAGGCCCTCTACCAGGACGTCGTGCGCGCGATCGCGCTCATCGAGAAGAACCCGGACAGGGTCGCGAAAATCCTGCAGGCCGATGCGGGCGGCAGCCCGACCAACCGGCAGTTCAAGCAGTGGATCACGAACCCGGCGCTCAAGTACACGACGCGACCGCGCGGTCTCGTCCGCTTCGCCGCCTTCATGAACAGGATCGGCGCGATCAGCAGGATGCCGTCGTCCTGGAGGGAGCTCGTGTTCCCGCCGGTGTATCCGACGAAGGGCAGCTAGGGCATGACCGGAGGCGACACTGTCCTGGGACTGTCCCTTAGACGTGTCCGGATCGGGCGTGGCGTTTTTACCACGAGGGCGAAGCTCTCTCCACCGGTGCGGAGAGAGGCAGGGGAGCGTCATACTCCTCCCGTGGCGGGCTCGGTCGATCGGCGGGCGCTGGACTACGCGGTCGAGCTCGAGGAAGCCGACGAGCGGCTCGCCGCCCTCATTCGCGCGCTCGTCGAGCTGGAGCGCGAGGCGGCCGAGCTGACGCTGCAGGCGGCGGCCGGCGAGGAGCTCGCCGCACGCTACCCCGCCGAGCGCGAGCGGCTGGAGCGCTCGGCCGCCGAGCTCGGGGAACTCGCGCGGGGCAGGCGCGCAGAGCTCGCCCAGGCCGAGGGACAGCTGGCCTCGGCGGAGGGGCAGCGGCGCCCGAATGTCGAGGCGGTCGCCGCTGCGCGACGGCTCGTCGTCCGCACCCGGGATCTGCTCCAGATCGCCCTCGATCGGCTTGGCCAGGCGGAGAACGCCGCTCAGGAGCTCGAGGC
>JACCZA010000262.1 GCA_013696185.1 Actinomycetota bacterium | reverse complement strand
CCGCCGCCCCGCGCGGCTCGCGCCTGCTCGCCGCCCTCGCGCTCGCGGCGCTCCTCGCGGTCGTGCTCGTGCTGCTCCTGCGGGGGCTCCTGTGAGCGCCCGCAACCGCGAGCTCGCGAACCTGCTCGCGGTCGGTGTCCTGACGGGGCTCGGCTTCGCGAGCGTCTACATCGCGCGCCAGTCCGAGATCTCGACCGGGTCGCTCTCGTATGCCGGCTTCTTCTTCGGGCTCTACCTCGTCGCCCATGCGGTCTGCCGGTTCACGATCCCCTACGCGGATCCCTACCTGCTGCCGATGGCTGCGCTCCTGACCGGCATCGGGCTGACCGCGATCTACCGGCTCGATCCCGAGGACGCCTTCCGGCAGGGACGCTGGATCGCGATCTCCGTCGTCTTCTTCGCCGCGATCCTGCTGCTCCTGCGGCGCGACTACCGCCGGCTCGAGAGCTACAAGTACCTCTTCGGCCTGGGCGCGCTCGTGCTGCTCGCGCTGCCGGCGCTGCCCGGGATCGGCGAGACCGTGAACGGGGCCCGCCTCTGGGTGCGTGTCGGCGCATTCCAGTTCCAGCCCGGCGAGCTGGCCAAGCTGATGCTGATCGTCTTCCTCGCCGGCTACCTGCGCGAGAAACGGGAGGTGCTCGCCCAGGGCCGCCTGAAGGACTTCGGGCCGCTGCTCCTGATCTGGGGCGGGGCGATGCTCGTGCTCGTGCAGACGAACGACCTCGGCAGCGCGCTCCTCTACTTCGGGATCTTCCTCGGGATGCTCTACGTCGCCACGGGCCGCCTCGCGTTCGTGATCGCCGGGCTCGCACTGTTCCTCGGCGGCTCCTACGCCGTCTACACCTTCGTGCCGCGGGTGCAGGACCGCGTCTCGATCTGGCTCGACCCGTGGAAGGACGCGCAGGGAGCCGGCTACCAGATCATCCAGTCGAGCTACTCGATCGCGAGCGGCGGCTTCGGCGGCACCGGCTTCGGCCGCGGCACGTTCACGGGCACGGGCGGCGATCAGGTGATCCCGTTCCTGAACACGGACTTCATCTACTCCGCGATCGCGCAGGAGGTGGGGCTCGTCGGCGCCTCCGCCCTGCTGCTCGTCTACATGCTCTTCGTCGTCCGCGGCTTCCGGACGGCTCTCCTCGCCGACGACGGCTTCTCGAAGCTGCTCGCGGCCGGGCTGACGTTCGGCTTCGCGCTGCAGACGTTCATCATCCTCGGCGGGATCCTCCGGCTGATCCCGCTGACCGGGATCACGCTGCCCTTCGTCAGCTACGGCGGCTCGAGCGTGCTCGCGAACTTCGCGCTGCTCGGAGGGATCCTGCTCGTCTCGAACCGCGCCGGTGCGAGGGGCGGGGCGTGAACAAGCAGATTACCCGCCTCGCGGTGACCGGCGTCGCGCTGATCGGCGCCCTCATCGTGGCCACCACCTACTGGCAGGCCTGGGCGGCGCCCGACCTGCAGGATCGTCAGGACAACGCGATCCAGCGGGTGGCGCAGTTCACGGTCAAGCGCGGGCGGATCCTCGCCTCCGACCGCCGCACCGTGGTCGCGGGCAACGAGGCGCGCCGCGTCTCGGGCAAGACGTTCTACTTCCGCCGCTACCCGCAGCGGGGGCTCTTCGCCCACGTCGTCGGCTACTCGAACGAGGCGCGCTCACGCGCGGGCCTCGAGCAGTCCCAGAACGACTACCTGACCGCGGCGAACGAGAACCTCGGCACGGTGCTCGACTCGACGCTCGACCGGATCCGCGGCACGACCGTCGAGGGCAACGACCTCGTGCTCACGCTGGACGCTCGCGCCCAGCGCGTGGCGCGTGACGTCCTCGGCGGACGCTGCGGCGCGATCGTCGCGCTCGAGCCGCGCACGGGGCGCGTCCTCGTGCTCGTCTCGTCCCCGAGCTATGACCCGAACGTCTTCCAGGGGAAGAACGGCCTCGCGCGCGTCGGGCGGATCCGCGCGGACTGCAAGCCGGCGAACGCCCTCTACAACAGGGCCACGTCCGGCCTCTACGCCCCCGGCTCCACGTTCAAGGTCGTGACCGCCTCCGCCGCGCTCGACGGCGGCCGCTACACGCTCGAGTCGAAGTTCGACGATCCCGGGTTCTGCGTCGAGTACGGCCGCCGGGTCTACAACTACTTCGACCAGACGCTGCCCTCCGGGTACGGCAGGGTCGACTTCCTGGATGCGATGCAGTTCTCGATCAACTCCGTCTTCTGCAACATCGGCAAGCGCCTGGGGCCGCTCGCCGTGCTCGACTCGGCCCGCCGCTTCGGCTTCTTCGCCAAGCCGCCCCTCGAGACGCCCGAAGCAGAGCGGCGCGCCAGCGGCCTCTACGACCGCGGCCGTCTCTTCCGGCCGAAGGACCCGAGCGACGTCGACCCGGGCCGGCTCGCGTTCGGCCAGGAACGACTGCTCGTAACTCCCCTCCAGATGGCGATGGTGGCCGCTGCGGTCGCCGCGGGCGGCACCGTGCTCGAGCCTCACGTGATCGACAGGATCGTCTCCCCGGGCGGCAGGACAGTGCTCGAGTCGGAGCCGAAGGCCCTCGGGCGCGCGATCGAGCGGAGCACCGCCGCCGACCTGACGACGATGATGAAGGCGGTCGTGGCGGGCGGGACGGCGACGGCGGCGCAGATCCCCGGCGTGGTCGTCGCGGGCAAGACCGGAACCGCCGAGACCGGCGTCCGCGGCGTGAACACGACCTCCTTCATCGGCTTCGCCCCCGCCGGGGCGCCGCGCGTGGCGATCGCGGTCATCCTCGAGAACCAGCGCGGCACGGGCGGCAAGACCGCGGCTCCCCTCGCGCGGCCCGTGCTGCAGGCGCTCCTGGGCACGACGTCGAACAGCGTGGAGGGCTGATGGCGGTCTCGGACACCCTCATCGACACGCTCTTCGACAGGCGCTACCGGATCGTGCGCAAGCTCGGCGCGGGCGGGATGGCGAACGTCTACCTGGCGGAGGACCAGGAGCTCGGGCGGCGCGTCGCGATCAAGATCCTGAACGACCGTCACGCCAACGACGACCAGTTCGTCGAGCGCTTCCGCCGCGAGGCGAAGAACGCCGCCGGCCTCTCGCACCCGAACATCGTCTCCGTCTACGACCGGGGCGAGGCCGAGGGCACCTACTACATCGCGATGGAGCACCTCGACGGGCGCTCGCTCAAGGAGCTCATCGTCGCCCGCGGCCCGGCCCCGATCCCCGTCGCGATCGACTACGCGCGTCAGATCCTCGCGGCGCTCCGGTTCGCCCACCGAAACGGGATCGTCCACCGCGACATCAAGCCGCACAACGTGCTCGTCGACGGCGAGGGGCGCCTCAAGGTGACCGACTTCGGGATCGCGCGGGCCGGCGCGTCGACGCAGATGACGGAGGTCGGCTCGATCATCGGCACCGCCCAGTACCTCTCGCCCGAGCAGGCGCGCGGAGCGCCCGTCGACCAGCGCTCCGACCTGTACTCGCTCGGCATCGTCCTCTACGAGCTCTTGACCGGCACCGTCCCGTTCGGCGGGGACGCCCCGGTCGAGATCGCGATGAAGCACCTCTCCTCGACGCCGACGCCGCCCTCGGCCAAGCGGGCGGAGATCCCGCGCGAGCTCGACCTCGTCGTGATGCGGGCGCTCGCCAAGGATCCGGCGCGGCGCTACGCGACCGCCGAGGAGATGGACTCCGACCTCGAGCGGATCTCGCGCGGTGCGAGCGTCTCGAACCAGACGAACGACGCGGCGACCGCGATCATCGCCGAGGCGAGCGCGATGCCCACGACGATCTCCCGCGCGCCGGCGCGGGCACCCGCAGCCCCCACCGCGCGACCGCAGGCGCTGCGCCAGGCGGAGATCGCCTACGAGTACGCGGAGCCCGTCTCGCGGCGCAGGCCCTTCTGGCCCTGGCTGCTCGCTCTCGCGCTCCTCGTCGCGGCGGGCGCGGCCGGCTGGTACGTCTACGACCAGATCCAGGAGCAGCTCGACGAGACGCGCCCCGCCGCGGTGCCGTTCGTGGAGGGAGTGCGCAAACCGCTGGCTCTGCGCGCGATCCGGGAGGCGGGCTTCGAGCCGCGGGTCCAGTACCGCTTCGACGACGAGGTGCCCGTCGGCTTCGTGATCGAGCAGCAGCCGGACGCCGGCGACCGGATCGAGCGGGGCAACATCGTCATGATCACGGCCTCCTACGGGCGCGAGCGGGTGCGGGTGCCGAGCCTCCGCGGGCGGTCGGCGACCGACGCCGCCGCCGCCCTCGCGAGCGTCGGCCTCAAGGACCGCATCGTCGAGGTCAACTCCGCCGAGGACGACGGCACGGTGACGGCGCAGGACCCGAAGCCGGGCCAGAAGGTGCCGAAGAACACCGTCGTGCGGATCAACGTCTCGAAGGGCCCCAGGCCGATCGGCGTGCCCTCGGTGATCGGGCAGACCTACGAGAGCGCGAGCGGCGCCCTGCAGGCTCAGAACTTCGCGGTCGCGCGGCGCGACGTCGACTCCGATCAGCCCGAGGGGCTCGTCGTCGAGCAGAGCCCCTCGCCGGGGTCGTTCGTCCCGCGCGGCTCATCCGTCACGCTGGGCGTCTCCAAGGGACCGACGACCGTCGGCGTCCCCGACGTCACGAGCCTCGACCGCGAGAGCGCGCGCGACGCGCTGCTCGGCTCGGGCTTCAAGGTGCGGACGGAGTTCGAGGACACCGACGATCCGTCGCTCGAGAACGTCGTCCTCTCGCAGGATCCGCCCGCCTCGAGCGAGGCCGAGCCCGGCACGCGCGTGACGATCGTGGTCGGGCGCTTCGTGGGGATCGAGACGGACGTGCCGGCCACGACCGAGCCTCCTCCGACTTCGACCGAGCCCCCTCCGACCTCGACCGGGGAGAGCACCGTTCCGCTGCCTCGGCCCGCGCTCCCGTGAGCTCGCGGAACGGCCGTGGGCGGATTCGCGTCGCCGTCTTGCGAGGCGGGCGGTCGAGCGAGCACGAGGTCTCGCTCGCCTCGGCCGAGTCGGTGCTGCGCGCGCTCGATCGCGAGCGCTACGACCCGGTGGCTGTCGAGATCGGCCGCGACGGCCGCTGGCGCGAGCTCGGCTCGGCCGGGCCGGAGGCGCTCGAGACCGGGCTCGAGCGCGAGCGATTGCCGGTTCCCGTCGCCTCGGCCCCCGCCGCGCTCGGAGCCGTCGACGTCGTCCTGCCCGTCCTGCACGGGCCCTTCGGCGAGGACGGCACCGTGCAGGGCCTGCTCGAGCTCGCGGACGTCCCCTACGTGGGAGCCGGCGTCGCCGCCTCGGCGCTCTGCATGGACAAGGACCTGTTGAAGGCGGTGCTCCGCGATCGCGGCATCTCGGTGACGCGGAACATCACGCTGCGGGACGGCGACCCGGTCCGCAACGAGTTCGGCTACCCCGTGTTCGTCAAGCCGGCCCGGCTCGGCTCGTCGGTCGGGATCACGAAGGCGAGGAGCGAGGAGGAGCTCGTGGCGGCCGTGGCGCTCGCCCGCCGCCACGACGACAAGGTGCTCGTGGAGGAGTTCGTGGCGGGAATCGAGGTCGAGTGCGGCGTGCTCGGCAACCGGCGGCCGGAGGCTTCGCTCCCCGGGCAGATCGTCGCCCACGGCTCGGGCGCACCCGACTGGTACGACTACGCGGCGAAGTACGAGGAGGGCGGCATGGATCTGATCGTGCCCCCGCGGCTGCCCGAGGCGACGATCGAGCGCATCCAGGGGCTCTCCGTCGACTCGTTCGTCGCCACCGAGTGCGAGGGGATGGCGCGCGTGGACCTCTTCGTGCGAGAGGACGGCGAGGTGCTCGTGAACGAGCTCAACACGATCCCCGGGTTCACCTCCACGAGCGTCTACGCGAAGCTGTTCGAGGCCTCGGGCCTTCCCTACGCCGAGCTGCTCGACCGCCTGATCGAGCTCGCGCTCGAGCGGCACGGGCGGCGCTCGAAGCTCGTCTACTGAGCTTCGATGCGGGTCGCCGCCCTCTACGACATCCACGGCAACCTGCCGGCGCTCGAGGCGGTGTTGCGCGAGCTCGAGGGCTCGGGTGCGGATGCGATCGTCGTCGGCGGCGACGTCGCAGCGGGGCCGATGCCGCGCGAGACGATCGCCCGCCTGCGCGCACTCGACGGGGCCGTGCACTTCGTGTGCGGCAACGCCGACCGCGGGCTCTTCGGCTGGGCGCTCGAGCAGCTGCGGCCGCCCGAGCGCGACTTCCTCGCGGGCTTCGGGGAGCCGGTGGCCCTCGAGGTCGACGGCCTCGGGCCCGACGCTCTTCTGCCACGGCTCGCCGCGGAGCGACTACGAGATCCTTACCAGTGCCACGAGCGAGGGGCGGCTGCGCCGGATCCTCGACGGGGTGGAGGAGGACATCGTCGTGTGCGGCCACACGCACGTCCAGTTCGACAGGCGCCTCGACCGACGGCGCGTGATCAACGCGGGCAGCGTCGGCATGCCGTACGAGGAACGGCCGGGAGCCTACTGGGCGCTGCTCGGCCCCGACGTCGAGCTCCGCCGCACGGAGTACGACCTCGAGCGCGCAGCCGAGGCGATCCGCGCCACCGGCTGGCCGGACGCGGAGGAGTTCGTGGCCGAGAACCTCCTGACCGTCCCGGGCGCGGCGGAGGCAACCGCCTACTTCGAGCGCCTCGCGCTCGAGCGGGAGGCCGGGCTCAGCTCGAAGCCGTGACCTCGCCGATCCGCGCCACGCCCTCCGGCAGAGCGGTGATCCAGACCACGTAGTAGCGCGCCTTAGCCCCGTCGAGCGCGAAGCTCGTCCTCGCCGAGACCTCCTGCTCGCCCGAGACAGCCCGGAAGTCGCCGTCAGGCGAGTCGCCGGCGTCGATCCGCGCAGTGAAGCCGGGAGTGGTCGTGACGAGCGCGAGGCGCGACAGCTCGACCGTGCGCCCTGCGTCCAGCAGGAGTCCGACGCCGCTCTTGGCCGAGGCGAAGTCCTGGTACTCCTCGGTCGCCCAGTACGTCGCCGGGTTGCCGTCGGTGGCCCTCTCCACCAGCTCGTCGTGCTCCCCGTCACCGCCTTCGGGATCGTGGGAGGCGATCGCTCGGAGTCGCGCCGGCTCCGTCCCGCCGTCCGAGCTGCCGCCGCCCGAGTCGTCCCGGAGGAGCAGCACGCCGGCGAGGACGGCCAGGAGGACGAGCCCGAGGAGGACGAGCAGGGGGACCCTGCGCGAGCGCCGCGGCTGCGCGAGGCGCCGCGGGCTCTCGCGCACGACGCCGCTCGGCAGGATCGCCGTCGCGTCGCGATCGCCGTCGGAGCCGAGGTCGGCGAGGCAGTCCTCGAGGCCCGCGATCAGCTCGTCCATCGAGGAGAAGCGCTTACCGGGCTCCTTCTCGAGGCACTGCTCGACGAGCGTCGCGACGCGCGCCGGCACCTGCGGGCGGCGCTCCAGCACGCTCGGCGCCGGCTCGGCCACGTGCCGCATCGCAACGGCGAGGAAGCTGTCTCCCTCGAACGGCAGCTCGCCCGTCAGGAGCTCGTAGAGGACGACGCCGAGCGAGTAGACGTCGGTGCGCTCGTCGACCGGGCTACCCGTCGCCTGCTCGGGGGAGACGTACGCGCTCGTGCCCATCAGCGTGCCGGTCTGCGTCATGCTCTCCACCGCGCGCGAGCGGGCGATGCCGAAGTCCGTCACCTTCGCGGTACCGCCCTCGGTGACGATCACGTTCTGGGGCTTGACGTCGCGGTGGACGAGGCCGTGCCCGTGCGCGAAGGCGAGCGCTCGGGCGATCTGGAGCACGAGCTGCAGCCCCCGACGCACCGGCAGCGGGCCGCCCCGCTGCACGAGCGTCTTCAGATCCTCGCCCGGGACGTACTCGAAGACGATGAACTGCCGGCCGCCCTCCTCGCCGCGGTCGATCACCGTGACGATGTTCGGGTGGGAGAGCTGCGCGACGGCGCGGGCCTCGCGCCGGAAGCGCTCGACCGTCTCCTCGTCGCTGCCGTGCTGGTCGTGCAGGATCTTGAGCGCGACGTCGCGCTCGAGCAGCCGGTCGTGCGCCCGGTAGACGCGCGACATACCGCCCGTGCCGACCAGCTCCTCGAGCTCGTAGCGCCCCGCGATCACCTCGCCGACCTTCATCGCCCTGCGCAGTCTGCCCGAGCGGGCGTGGCCCCGGTCTCCCGGGGGAAGGTCGGCCTAGCCGAGCACTCGCTCGAGCGCTTCCTCCCACACGCCGAGCGCCTCGTCCAGCTCCGCGTCGCTGATGACGAGGGGGACGAGCACCCGGATGCAGTTGGAGAGGATGCCCGCCTTCAGGAGCAGCAGGCCGCGCTCGGCCGCCGCGGCGATCACCCCGTCGGCGAGTCCGGAGGCGGGCTCCCTGGTCTCCCGGCTCTCGACGAGCTCGATCGCCAGCATCGCCCCGAGCCCGCGCACGTCGCCGATCTGGGCGTGGCGCTCCTGCCAGGCGAGCATGCGCGCCCGGATCGTCTCGCCGAGGACGACGGCGCGCTCGAGCAGGTCCTCCTCCTCGAAGACGTCGAGCACCGCGAGCGCCGCCGCCTGCGCTACCGGGTTCCCGACGTAGGTGCCGCCGACCGCGGAGTCGCCGGGAGCGTCCATGATCTCAGCCTTGCCGAGGACGCCGGAGAGCGGCAGCCCTGCCGCGATCGACTTCGCGACTGTGATCAGATCCGGCTCGATGTCGTAGTGCTCGAGCGCGAAGAGCGTGCCCGTGCGGCCGAAGCCCGTCTGCACCTCGTCGACGACCAGCACGATCCCGTGCTCGTCGCACAGGCGCCGCAGGCCCTCGAGGAATGCCGGCGGCGCCACGAGGAAGCCGCCCTCGCCCTGTATGGGCTCGACGACGATCGCCGCCACCTGCTCCGCCGCGACCTGCGTGGTGAACGCCCGCTCGAGCGCGGCGAGCGCCTCGGACGCGGTCGGGCCGCGGTACTCGTTCGGGAACGGCACCCGGTAGACCTCGGGCGCGAACGGCCCGAGCCCCGCCTTGTACGGATGGGTCTTCGAGGTGAGCGTGAGCGAGAGCAGCGTGCGCCCGTGGAAGGCGCCCTCGAAGGCGATCACGGACGGCCTGCCCGTGAAGGCGCGCGCGAACTTGACGGCGTTCTCGACGGCCTCGGTGCCCGCGTTGAAGAACGCTGCCTTGGCAGGGGAGCGGAAGGGGGCGAGCTCGAGCAGCCGCTCGGCGAGCGTGACGTAGAGCTCGTACGGGACGATCGTGAAGTCCGTGTGCGAGAAGCGCTCGAGCTGCTCCTGAGCGGCCGCGACGACCTTCGGGTGCGAGTGGCCGACGTTGAGGCAGCCGACTCCGCCCGTGAAGTCGATGAACGTGTTGCCGTCGACGTCGGTGAGCGCCGCGCCCCGGGCCCGCTCCACCACGACCGGGTGGACGATCGAGAGCGGCCCGGCCACCACGCGCTCCTTGCGCTCGAGGATCGCCTGCGAGCGCGGGCCTGGAACCGCCGTCCTCACGTCGATCGTGCGCGTCGTCGCCATGCCGCTCACGATACCGCCCGACGCCGGTCGCTGCATAGTGGATAGCGCTCTTCCACGTTACGCGGCGCCGCGGGCCTGGATGCGGTAGATCACGCCGCGCCCCCAGTCCGCGACGAGGATGCCGCCGCGCGGCTCGGCCGCCACCGCGAGCGGATGGTCGAAGCCGTCGGCGAAGGGCAGTACCCGCCCCGTGCGCGGGTCGACCCGCACGACCTTCCTGCCCCAGCGCCTGCTCAGGTACTGGCCCCACTCGGCCACGAACAGCTTTCCCCGGTAGGCGCGGGGGAACGTCTCGCCGGTCGAGAAGGCCATGCCGTTGGCGGAGGAGTGCGGCTCGAGGTAGGCGAGCGGCGGGGCCGCGCCGCGGCAGGAGCCCGCGAGCAGGCGCGTCCGCCAGCTCGGCCAGCACGCGGGCCAGCCGTAGTGGGCGCCCCTGCGGGCGACCACGACCGACTCGGCGGGCTCGCTCGTGCCGAGGTCGTCCCGGTTGTTGACCGAGACGAACAGCCGCCCGGTGCGCGGCTCGAAGGCAAGACCGTAGGGATTGCGCAGGCCGCGGGCGAAGACCCGGAGATCGGAGCCGTCGGGGCGGAGCGTGAGGATGGCGGCGCTGCGCCGGTCGCGCTCCGCACAGACGTCGCACGTGGAGCCGCTGCCGAGGTACAGGCGCCCGTCGGGCCCGACGGCGACGTTGACCTGCTGGTGGCGCCCGTGGGGCAGGCCCGAGAGGATCGTCCTGCGCCCGGTCAGGCGCCGCCCGGCCAGGCGCAGCCGGGTGAGGGAGCCCTGCGCCGAGACGAAGAGCGTGCGGCCCTGCCAGGCGAGCCCGAGCGGCGTCGCGAAGCCGCCGGCGACGACCCTCGGCCGCACGGAGCCGCGTCCGACGGCGGCGATCGCGCCCTCCTCCTGGGCGACGTAGAGGAGGCCGTCGGGCCCGAAGGCCATCGCCGTCGGGCGCCGCAGGCCGCCGGCGTAGAGCTCGGCACGAAAGGCCGCCGGGACTGCGATCGACGGTGCGGGACGGAGGCGGGGCACGGCGGGTGTCGGGCGCCCGGCGCCGCTCGCGGACGCCGAGACCGCGGCCGCGAGCGCCGCGACGCAGAGGAGCCTGACGGTCACCCCGCCGGGGACTCGTAGGTGAGCGCGCCGTCGGTGTACAGGCCCGCGGCGTTCCAGAGCAAGAAGCCGCCCGTGTTCAGCTCGCGCGCGGCGTCGATCTGCGCCTGCACCTCGGCCAGCGTGTACGTCCGTCCGTAGGAGAAGTCCTGCAGCCACGGGATGATGACCGCGCGCCGGCCGCGCAGCTCGCGCCGGAAGTGACGGAGGGACGCCGTCACGGTCTCGCGCGGCGAGCCGTTCGGGTCGTCGAGGTTGTACTCCCCGGCGGAGTAGTGGGACGGGTAGACCATGGGGTAGACCGCGTCGAGGTAGCGCCCGAGGCGGCGCGGGCGCTGGCCGATGCCGAGGTCGCGCGTGGCGGAGAGCCCGAAGACGTCGGCCGACACGCGCACGCCCAGCGGCTTCAGGCGCTTTGCGGCGTACTGGGCGAACTGCGTGATCACCCAGCCGGGCTCGACGTCGGTCTTGCCGTCGTAGACGATCTCGTCGACGTTGCCGTCGCTCGGGAAGCGCACGTAGTCGAACTGGATCTCGTCGAAGCCCGAGCGCGCCGCAGCCTCGGCGATGTCGACGTTGTAGTCCCAGACCCGGCGGTCGTAGGGATTCGTCCAGCCGAGCCCCACGTCGTTCTTCCAGACCGACCCGTCGGGCCGCTTGATCGCAAGTGCCGGGCGCGCGTTGCTCAGCACGGGGTCCTCGAACACGACCACGCGGCCGACCAGGTAGATGCCCCTCGCGCGGGCCTGCCGCGCGACGGTGCGCGGCCGGTAGTAGGTCTTGGCAGCGCCGACCGCACGCGCGAGCGGGACCGCGGACGGCGTGAAGCCGACCTCCCCGTTCTCGTCCTTCACGTCCAGCTCGACGGTGTTCAGCCCGCGCAGGGCGAGGTACTCGCCGAGCTTGCCCGGGAGCGACGCCAGCGCCATCGTCACGTGCACCCCGCGCATCTCGAGCGGCGCCTGCCGCGGCGCGAGGGGCGACGGACGGGCGCGCTTGGGCTGCGGCCTCGCGATGCGCGCCGGTTTCGCGGACGGCGTCTCCATCGACACCTTCTCGACGGCACCCTGCCCGGAGCCGCCCGACACGCGGGCGGCGACCGCCGCTCCTCCCGCGATCGCGAGCAGCAGGATGCCGAAGACGGCCCTGCGCACGCGACGGCGCTGCCTGGCGCGGCGCCGGCGCTCCTGGAAGTGCGCATTACGATCGACGGGCTCGAGCAGCACGAGGGACAGCGACGGTAACCGATCTTCTGCCTTTTCCACAATGGGTGTGGAAGACGGGGCGGCCGCGCCGCCTGCGAGGGCGCCTCGGTGCAGCCCCTAGAATCGTCAGCATGGTGCTCGCCGACCGGACGATCGCGCGCCACCTCGCCGAGGGGCGGATCGAGATCGAGCCCTACGACGAGGCCCTGCTCCAGCCCTCGAGCGTCGACGTGCGCGTCGACCGCTACTTCCGCGTCTTCCACAACGCGCGCTACCCCTTCATCGACGTCAAGCAGCCGCAGGAGGAGCTGACGGAGCTGGTCGAGATCGACGACGAGCGGCCGTTCATCCTGCACCCGGGGGAGTTCGTGCTCGGCTCCACGCTCGAGCGCGTCCGCCTGCCGGACGACCTCGTCGCGCGGCTGGAGGGGAAGAGCTCGCTCGGGCGGCTCGGCCTCTTGATCCACTCCACCGCCGGCTTCATCGACCCGGGCTGGGACGGACACGTCACGCTCGAGCTGTCGAACGTGGCGAACCTCCCGATCACGATCTACTACGCGATGAAGATCGGCCAGCTCTCCTTCGTCCAGCTGACCGAGCCGGCGTCGGCGCCCTACGGCTCGAGCTCGCTCGGCTCCAAGTACCAGGGCCAGCGCGGCCCGACACCGAGCCGCTACTGGCAGAACTTCCCCGAGGCGGTGCGCGGGTGATCCTCGTCACCGGCGGCAGCGGCTTCGTCGGGCCGCACGTCGTCCACGCCCTGCGCGCCGCCGACCTCCAGGTGCGCTGCCTCGTGCGCGACCCGGCGAGGTCGGGGGCGCTCGAGCGCTGGGGCTGCGAGGTCGTCCGCGGGGACGTCACCGACGCGGCGAGCGTCCGCCGCGCCGTGGAGGGGTGCGACACCGTCGTCCACCTCGTCGCGATCCTCGCCGGCACCCCCGAGGACTTCGAGCGGGTGATGATCGGTGGGGGGCGCAACGTCGTCGAGGCGGCGAGGGCCGAGGGGGTCGGGCGCTTCGTGCTGATGAGCGCCCTCGGCACCGGCGAGGAGACGAAGGACCTCGTGCCCTACTACCACGCGAAGTGGCGCGTCGAGCAGGCGGTGCAGGAGTCGGGAATCGACCACACGATCTTCCGCCCGAGCTTCATCTTCGGCTCCGACGGCGGCATCCTGCCCACGCTCCTGCGCCTCGTGCGCTGGAGCCCGGTCACGCCGATCATGGGTGACGGCAGGCAGCGCAGCCAGCCGATCTGGGTGGAGGACGTCGCGGCCTTCTTCGCACGATCGCTCGAGCTCGAGGAGGCGAGGAACCGCACCTTCGAGCTCGGCGGGCCCGAGGCGGTGACCTGGAACCAGCTCTACGAGCGGATCCGCCACGTGCTCGGCAAGCGCCGCGCCACCGTCCACCTGCCGATCGCCCTCATGCGCAAGCAGGCAGCGCTCCTCGAGCGCCTGCCGCGACCGCCGCTGACGCGCGACCAGCTGACGATGCTCCAGGGCCCGGACAACGTCTGCGACATGCGCCCGGCGCTCGCGACCTTCGAGCTGCCGCTCGTGGGCCTCTCCGAGCAGATCCGCCGCGCCGCCTGAGCATCCGCCGCTTCCGCC
>JACCZA010000240.1 GCA_013696185.1 Actinomycetota bacterium | reverse complement strand
GGAGCGGGTTGACCGCGCCGAGGAACGTCAACCCGCCGAGGACGAGCACCGCCGTCGAGAGCGCCGTGCGGTTGCGAAAGGCGCCCCGCTGAGCCGCCGCGAGCGTCAGCACGCTCCACGCGACCGGGCCGACGAGGAGCAGGGGGTCGGCCGAGCCGATCGGCGTCACCTGCGTCGCGAGCCGCCGTAGCAGACCGAGCGCGACGAGCCAGATCACGAGGGTCGCGAGCATGCGACGCGGCGCGAAGAGCCCGAGCCCGGCGAGGAGCACGACGAGAGCGCCGGCGAGGAGGAAGCGCAGCCCGCGCTCGTGCATGACGAGCCACGCTCCCGCTCCCGAGCGGGCGATCGCGCCGAGGTAGAAGAGCGGCGCGGCGAGCGCCCCCGGCGGAGGCGCGAGCCCGCGCGGGAGGGCGCGGCTCGTCATCAGCCCGGGCTCCTCGCTCCGGCGCCGGGCGCGCGGAGCTCCCGATACAGCGAGAGCACGCTCTCGACCGATCGACCCCAGGTGTAGCCGCCCGCGCGCCGCCGGCCGGCCTCGCCCATGCGGACCCTCCGGGCGGGATCGGCGGCGAGCGCGACGAGGGCATCCGCCACTGCCACCGGCTCTCTCGGGACGAGGACGCCCGCCTCCCCGCCCGCGGCCAGCTCGTCGATGCCGCTGACGCGGGTCCCCACGAAGGGGAGCGCCGAGGCCGCAGCCTCGTAGGCGACGAGCGAGAACGTCTCGTACAGGGTCGGCAGGACGAAGACGTCGGAGGCCTGGAAGAAACGCTCGGTGTCGGCTCTCGGCCCGAAGAAGCGGATCCGCTCGCCGACGCCGTGCCGGCCGGCGAGGCCGGCGAAACGGCTCTCGTCCCCGCGCCCGACGACCCAGAGCTGCAGGGGGACGTCGAGGCGGGGTTGCGCGCTCGCCATGCCCTCGATCGCGACGCCGAGCCCCTTTCGGTCCCAGTCGCCGCCCACGAAGAGGAGCACCAGCTCCTCGTCGGCCACTCGCTGGGCCCCACGCACCACGCGGCGGACGTCGGCGTCGGGGCGAAAGCGGTCCGGATCGACGCCGTTCGGGGTGACCGCCACCGGCACGGACGGATAGTGCTGCCGGAGCTCTCCCGCGACGCCCCGTGACACCGCCGCGAACCGCCGCAGGCGGGCCGGGCGGTAGCACCACCGCTCCGCCGCGAGCGCGAGAGCGCGCGCGAGACCGCTGTTCAGGCGCCTCGGCAGGGGACTGTCCGGGGGCGCGAGCCGGCCCGTGGCCGCCCGGAAACCTGCGTGACAGAACTGCACGCACGCGACATCGGCGCGGTTCGGGACGATCGCGCCCATGGTATGGACGATATCGGCCTCGACCGATCGCAGCTTGACGCCGGCGGCGAGCCCGAACGCGAGGAACTTGAGCGGAAACGGACGCGTGGGCAGCACGACCCGGCGCCATTCCACCAGGGGGCGGAGATCCGGCGCGAGCTCGGCCGAGACGACGACGAAGTCGACGCTTTCGTGTCCCTGCCGGATCAGCTCCGCGAACGCACGCTCCATTCCCCCGTGGTCGTGGACGTCGTGTGCCACGAGGGCGACCCGGGGCTTCCGGCCTCCCGGCTCGGGCCGGCCGTTCGCGCTCTTCATCGGTGGGCTCCCGCCGCCGCCGGCACGGGGATCGGGGAGCCCATCGTCTCGCGGTAGACCGCGTCGAGTCGCTCGAGGTGCGCCGGCGCCGAGAACCGGGCAACCCGGCGCCAGCCCTCGAGCCCCATCGCCTCGGCGCGGTCCGGTCGATCCAGCAGAGACGCGATCGCGCCGGCGAACGCGCGCGCATCCTCCGAGTCGGCCAGCAGGCCCGTGCGCTCGTGCTCGAGCCACTCCGGGATGGCACCTCTGGCCGTCGCGACCACCGGGCGCGCCTGCGCCATCGCCTCGAGTCCCACGATGCCGAACGGCTCCGGCCACCTGGAGGGAACCGCGAGGAGCGCCGCGCGGCGCAGCAGCGCGCTCGTCTCGTCCCCCGGGAGCCAGCCGAGGAACTCGACCTTGCTCCGGAGGCCTGCCTGGCGGGTGAGCTCCTCGCAGCGCTCGCGATCCCACCCGTCGCCGACGACTGCGAGCCGGCTCCACGCCTCGGGCCGCTCCGCGAGGGCGCGGATGAGCAGATCGAGGCCCTTCCCGGCGACGAGCCGGCCCAGGAACGCGATCTCCCGCCCGGCCGGAAAGGCAGGTGGCGACACGGGCCGCTCGACGAAGTAGGGAACGACGTGGCAGCGCTCGAGAGGCACGCCGTTCGCCACGACGACCGAGCGCATGTACTCGCTGGCGACCGTCACGACCGCCGAGCGCACGAGCGGCAGCCGCCGGCTGTTGCGCGAGTACTGGGCGACCGGTGGCCGCAGGTCGAGCCGGTGCGCGCAGCCGCGGACGACGAGGTTCGGGAGGCAGAGCGGGCCGTGCGCCCGCGTGCAGACGGACCCGTCTCGGAAGTAGTGGAATCCCGCGGCGCAGACGGCGCCGAAGTCGTGCAGGAAGCGGACGAGGGGGTACGAGTGCTGCAGCCGCCCCTCGAGGGCAGGCGGCAGGAAGTCGTCATGCACGTGGATCACGTCAGGGGCGATCGCATCGACCCACCGCTCGCCCGCGGGCCCGGGCTCGAAACGCCGGTGTGCGACTCCGCCAGGCAGCTCCGGCTCGAGGTCGGCGTGGAGGAGCGCGGGCTCGTCGCCCGACCGGGCCTGGTGCTCCATCAGCGAGAGGAGGTACGTCTCGGCCCCGCCCACCGGGCGAGCGTGGCGCTTGACGTGGAGGATCCTCACGGTACGGGACCCGCGACGGCGTCGCGGTAGACGCCCTCCAGCTGGTCGACCACGCGCTCGAGCGAGAACGTCGCCTCGACGCGCTCGCGGTTGCGGCGGCCGAGCTCGGCGAGGCGAGCGGGATCGCGCAGGAGACCGACCAGCGCCTCCGCCAGCGCGCCGACGTCGTTCGGCGGCACGAGCTGTCCCGTCGCGGCGCCGTCGAGCAGGTAGCGGGGGCCGCCCGCGTCGACTGCGACCACCGGGCGGCCGCACGCCATGGCCTCGAGCACCGTCATGCCGAAGGGCTCCCCGCGGGAGGGGAGGCAGACGAGCGAGGCCCGCTCGAGCAGAGCCGGAAGCTTCGCGTTCGGCACGGGGCCGAGCAGCTCGAGCGAGCCGTCCAA
>JACCZA010000231.1 GCA_013696185.1 Actinomycetota bacterium | reverse complement strand
GCGCTGGAGCCGCGGCCAGGGGCGCGACGAGCGCTCCGACCCTTCCACCGACGCGACGGGCGCGCGCGTGCACCTCGAGCCCGAGCTCGAGCGGCGCCTCGACGAGGCGCTCGCCCGTTTCGACGGCTGACGGGGCGGGCCGTGCTGACACGGATCCCCATCGCGTTCCTGGCCGGGTTGATCTCCGTCGTCTCGCCGTGCGTGCTGCCGCTCGTGCCGGGGTACCTCTCGGCAGTCTCGGCCATGGCCGCCGGGCGGCTGCGCGAGCCGGGAGCCGGGCGCCGAGTCGCGGCCTCGAGCCTGCCCTTCTTCCTCGGCTTCACCCTCGTCTTCGTCGTCCTCGGAGCGGGAGCGGCGGTGATCGCCGAGCTGCTCGGCAGCAGGGGGCAGGCGCAGATCGCCGGCTTCGTCCTCGTCGCTTTCGGCCTCGGCTTCATGGGCCTCCTGCCTCTGCCGAAGCGGATCGTCGCGCCCACGCTGATCTCGAAGGCGCAGCGGCGCGGATCGGGAGCGCTCCTCGGCGCCGCCTTCGCGGTCTGCGCGGCCCCGTGCATCGGCGGCGTGCTCGCCGGCATCCTCGTGCTCGCCGGCGACTCGGGCTCGATCGCGCGGGCGTCCGTCCTCCTCGCCGTCTACTCCGCCGGGATCGCCTGCGCCTTTCTCATCGCGGGCGTCGCGTTCGCGCGGGCTCTCGGCGCCTTTCGCTGGCTCCGCGACCGCTATGCCGCGATCCAGATCGGAAGCGGCGCGATGCTGCTGACGCTCGGCCTGCTGCTCTTCTTCGGCTACTACGGCTGGCTGCTCGTGTACTTCAGGCGGGCGCTCGACGCGCTCGGCGTCGGGGACGCCATCTAGCGTCGCGGCTCCGAGCCCGGCCGGTCACTCCCTAGCCGAAGCGGCTCGAGCGCGAGCTCGCCCCGCTCGAGGAGACGCCGTGCCGCCTCGACCTGGAGGAGGAGCCCGGCCACGTCGACGCCGCGGTGGAACGGTGCGTAGCCGGACAGTCGCCGCTCGGCCTTCTCGAGCTGGCGCCGGCAGCCGACCTCCCTGCCCCGACCGGCCTGGTACCAGGCGACGGCGACGTGGACGAGGCCCTGGAAGAAGTCCCGCTCGGGCGGTGCGGCTGCGCGCCAGGCGAGCTCGAGCTCCTCGTGCGCGGCGAAGTACGCCCCCGCGCGGAGGTGCTCGAGCCCCGCCCGCAGTCCCCTGGCGACGGCTTCGTTCCTCACCGGGAGCGTGGTACCCTCGCGGCCGTGGCGACGATCCTGCTCGCAGGGGTCGACCTCTTCTTCCGAGGCAAGCTCGAGGGCCTGCTCGGGGGGCATCGTCTCGTCACCTCGGACAGCGCGCACCTCCCCGACCTCGTGATCGCGGACATCGCCCGCGTCGAGCCGCAGGACGTGGCCGACGCCTTCCCGGACACGCCGATCCTCGGCTTCGCGAACCACACGGACACGGCGGGACTGCGCCGCGCGCACGCCGCCGGCTTCGACCAGGTGATCGTCAAAGCCGCGCTCGTCGAGCGGGCGGGGCAGCTCGTGGAGGAGCTGACGGCGCCTGTAAAGTAGGCCGCCGCGTGACGTACATCATCGCGGAGCCCTGCCTCGACATCAAGGATCGCTCCTGTGTCGACGTCTGTCCCGTGGACTGCATCCACGAGGGTGCCAGGATGCTCGTGATCGACCCCGAGGAGTGCATCGACTGCGGTGCCTGCGAGCCCGAGTGCCCGGTCGAGGCGATCTTCCCGGAGGACGCTCTGCCCGACAAGTGGGAGCCCTTCGTCAAGATCAACTACGCCTACGGCGAGGGCTTCGACGTGGTCGACCGCCTGGCGGAGGAGTACGCGACCGAGCACAACGTGCAGAACCCCCCGCTCGCCTCGTAGCTTCCCTTGGAGCCGCGCACCCTCGACCACGTCGCCCTCTGGCTCGCCGACCGCGACGCGGTGTCGAGCCTCGCGACGGCGAGTCTCGGCATGCACGTCGTCGATCGCACCGAGCGCTTCACGCTCGTGGGCTCCGATGCGCGGCACGGGAAGCTCACGCTCTTCGCCGCCGACGGCCCGCGCGAGCGCGGCGCGCTGAAGCACATCGCGCTCCGCGTGTCGGCTCTCGATGCTGCCGCCGGTGCGCTGCCGCCGGATCTCGACATCGACTCGTCGCAGCGCGGGACGCTCCTCTTCGACGTCTCCGAGGGCGTTCGCCTCGGACTCGTCGAGGCGCCGACCGAGGTGGAGTACGACCTCGATCACGTCGCGCTCTGGTCGCGGGCGCCGGCGCGGACGGCGCAGGCGTACACGCGACTCGGCTTCCGCAGCGCCGAGACCGGGCCGAGCGGCGCGCCGCGGGTGGAGGTCGGCGGCGCGTACGTCGAGTTCCACGACGGCGATCCCGGCAAGCCGGAGAGCCCGCTCCTGCACCACCTGGCCGTGCTCGTCGACTCGGCCGAGTCCCACCTCCGAGAGGCGGAGGAGCTCGGCGTGGAGGTGGACGACTTCGTCGACGCCCCGAACACGCTCGCCGTCTTCCTGCGCGGCCCCGAAGGCGTCAGGATCGAGTACGTCGAGCACAAGCCCGGCTTCTCGCTGACCTGATGCCGCCTCGCCGCGCGAGCCGCTCCTGAGCGACCCGGTGCGGCTCACGATCGCCGGCGGCGGGATGGCCGGCCTCTGCGCCGCGGCGCGCGCACGGGAGCTCTCGGTGGAGCACGTCGTCCTCGAGAAGGGCACCCGGACAGGTGGATCGATGCTCCTCTCGAGCTGTGTCGTCTGGCGGTACCGCTCGCTGGCCGAGTTCCGTGCGGAGTGCCCCGGAGGGGAC
>JACCZA010000220.1 GCA_013696185.1 Actinomycetota bacterium | reverse complement strand
CGGTGGATGCGCACCATCGCCACCTTGATCACGTCGGCGGCTGTGCCCTGCATGACCGAGTTGACGGCGAGCCGCTCCCCGAGGGAGTGCGTCTGCCGGTTCGAGGCCCGCAGCTCGGGCACGGGCCGGCGGCGGCCGAGGAGCGTCGTGACGTAGCCGTCGCGGGTCGCCTGCTCGATCGTGCGCGCGATGAAGTCCTGCACGAGCGGGAACCGCGCCAGGTAGGCATCGATGTAGGCCTGGGCCTCCTCGCGGGAGATCTCGAGGTTCTGCGAGAGGCCGAAGGACGAGATGCCGTAGATGATCCCGAAGTTGACCGCCTTCGCCCGGTTGCGCTCCTCCTTGGTCAGGGTCGATCGCTCCTTGCCGAGGATCTCCGCCGCCGTCGCGGCGTGGACGTCCTCGCCGCGGGCGAAGGCCTCACGCAGGCGCGGCTCGCCCGAGACGTGGGCGAGGATGCGCAGCTCGACCTGCGAGTAGTCCGCCGAGAGGAGGCGGTGACCGGGCTCGGCGACGAAGGCCGAGCGGATCTCGCGCCCCAGCTCGGTGCGGATCGGGATCGACTGCAGGTTCGGGCTCGAGGTCGAGAGGCGGCCCGTGGCGGCGACCGTCTGGTTGAAGGTCGTGTGCAGGCGGCCGTCGCTCTCCGAGATCAGGCTCGGCAGCGGGCCGAGGTAGGTGTTCAGGAGCTTCGAGTACTCGCGCCACTCCTCCAGCACGGGCACGATCGGGTGCGCGTCGCGGATGCCGCGCAGCACGCGCGTATCGGTCGAGTAGCCCGCCTTGCCCCGACGGCCGGGCGTGAGCTCGAGCTCCTCGAACAGGACGCGGGCCACCTGCTGGGTCGAGCCGAGCACGAAGGGAGCACCCGCCAGCTCGTGCGCGCGCGCCTCCAGCTCCTCGACCCGGTCGGCGAGGCGGGCGGTGATCTCGCCCATGCGGTAGACGTCGATCTTCACCCCCGCGTCCTCCATCGCCGCGAGCACGGTCGTGAGCGGCAGCTCGATCGTCCGGTAGAGGTGCTCGCTGCCGCGCTCGGCGAGCCGCGCCTGCATCGGCTCGACGAGGCGGCGCGCGGCCTCGGCTCGGCGCACGAGCGCTGCGTCCTCCTCGTCCGCGATCGGCGGAGTCGGCACGACCTCGACGCCGTACTCGGCGGCGAGCTCCTCGAGCGGATAGGCGGGACGCCCCGGCTCGATCAGGTACGCGGCCACGAGCGTGTCCTCCGCGGGCGCGATGCCGGCGCGGATGAGCTCGCGCGGCAGCGCCTTGAAGTCGTGGCAGACGAGCTCGGCGTCGCGCAGGGGCTCCGCCCGGAAGCCGTCGAGGAGCACCGGCCGCTCGGCGCGGGCGACCGCCATCCGCCCACCGGCCGCGGCGAGGGCGGCGCGGCCGGTCACCCGCTCGAGCTCCCCCTCGGCCCACGCGACCTCGAAGCCCACGATCGGCACGTCCTGGGCGGGCAGCGCCTCGTCGAGCTCGTCGATCCGGTTGAGCAGGTTCCTGAACTCGAAGCGGCGGAAGATCTCGCGCAGCTGCGAGCGGTCGGGCGGGTCGAGCACGAGCTCGGCCGGGTCGGCGCCGAGGTCGAGGTCGCGGCGCATCGTCGCGAGCTCCTTCGAGCGGCGGGCCGTGTCGGCGTGGAGGCCGAGCGTCTCCCGGCGCTTCGTGCCCGAGACCTCGTCGAGGCGCCCCAGCACCTCCTCGAGCGAGCCGAACTGGGCGATCAGCTGGCCCGCCGTCTTGTCGCCGATGCCCGGGACGCCCTCGATGTTGTCCGACGGATCGCCCTTGAGGCCGATGAAGTCGGGTATCTGGTCGGGCCGGATGCCGTAGCGCGCCTCGACCCGCGCGGGCGTGTACACCTGCACGTCGGACACGCCGCGGGGCGTCATCATCAGGCAGACGTTCTCCGAGCAGAGCTGGAAGGCGTCGCGGTCGGTCGAGACGACGCAGGTCGCGATCCCCGCGAGGTCGGCGCGGGTCGCGAGCGTCGCGATCACGTCGTCGGCCTCCCAGCCCTCGAACTCGAGGTTGCGGTAGCCGAAGGCCTCGACGATCGGCCGCAGGTGCGGGAACTGCTCGCGCAGGAGGTCGGGCATCGGGCGGCGCTCGATCTTGTAGGTCGGCGACAGCTCCGCGCGGTGCACCGGCCGGGTGTCCCACGCGACGGCAACCCCCCGGGGGCGGTAGTCGGCCAGGAGCTTGAACAGCATGTTCGTGAAGCCGAGGAGGGCGTTCGTCGAGAAGCCGTCGCTCGTCGCGAGCTCCTCGGGCAGCGCGAAGAACGCGCGGTAGGCGAGATTGTTGCCGTCGACGAGAAAGAGCTGCGACTCCCGTGCGGGCCCGTCGTCGAGCTCGAGCTCGGCTCCCGTCAGCGTCTTCGGCGACACGGGCCAACGCTATCGTCCCGCCCTGTGGCGGGTCTCGAGCTCCAGACCGGGTGACCCGCCGTGTCCCGCTGCTCTCGGGCACGCGCCTGCTGGCGATCGACGCACCCGGGGAAGCGGTCGTCCTGCGGCCGCCACCGCCGGGGATCGGCATCGTCGACGTCGGGGCCGCCGTTCGCGAGGCCCTGAGCTTCCCGCTCTCCGGCCCGGCGCTCGAGCAGCTCGTCACGCGGGGCGGTCGTGCGACGGTGGTGGTCGAGCCACCGGCTCTGCCGATCCCGAGCTCCTCGCGGGACCCGCGCGAGGCGGCGATCGAGGCCACGGTCGACGAGCTCACGCGGCTCGGCGTCGACCAGGCGCGCCAGACCCTCCTCGTCGCGAGCGGCCTCCACCGGCGTCCGGGTCGGGCGGAGCTCGGAGAGCTCGTCGCGCCCGAGTTCGCCCGCAGGTTCCGGGGCCGAGTGGAGGTGCACGACGCCTCAGACCCCGGCCTCGTCACCGCGAACGAGCACGGCAGCGCGCCGGTGCGGGTGCACCCGGCCCTGACCGAGACCGACCTCCTGGTGGTCGTCAGCGCCGCCGAGACGGTGCTGCACGGCGGGCCCG
>JACCZA010000219.1 GCA_013696185.1 Actinomycetota bacterium | reverse complement strand
AGGCGCTTGGTCTCGGCCTGCGAGGTGTACGTGCCGCGGTGGTACTCGAAGTAGAGCTCCCCGACGACGACCGGCCGCTCGCCCGGCTCGGCCTCGAGCGCCTGGAAGAACTCGTCGCTCGTGCGCGACGCCGTGCGCGGCAGGCCCTGCAGGTCGCGGGTGCGCCGCAGCGTCTCCAGCATCGACCGTGTCGGCCCGCCGCCGCCGTCGCCGTAGCCGTAGACGAGCAGGCTCGTCCCCGAGTGCTCGTGATCCGCGTACTCGCGCGCCGTCCGCAGGAGCTCGGGAACCGTCGCAGCGCTCGAGTAGGTGTCGGCGGGCGGGAAGTGACCGAGCACCTCGCTGCCGTCCACCCCCTGCCAGACGAAGGTGTGGTGCTCGGGCCGGTTGAAGCGATTCCACGAGAGCTTCTGCGTCAGGAAGCGCGTGATCCCGACCTCGCGCAGGAGCTGCGGCAGCTGGCCAGCATAGCCGAAGGCATCCGGGCTCCAGAACTCGCGACAGCGGGCGCCGAGCTCGCGCTCGAAGAAGCGCTGGCCGTGCAGGAACTGGCGCAGCAGCGCCTCGCCCGAGGGGAGGTTGCAGTCCGGCTCGACCCAGCTTCCGCCGACCGGGACGAACTGGCCCGCCTCGACCTTCGCGCGGATCCGCGCCCAGAGGTCCGGGTTTCGCTCCTTGATCCAGGCGTAGTGGACCGCCTGCGAGCAGGCGAAGCGGTACTCCGGGTACTCGTCCATGTAGCGCGTCTGGGTCGCGAACGTGCGCACCGCCTTGCGGTAGCTCTCCGCGAGCGGCCAGAGCCACGCCGTGTCGAGGTGGGCGTGGCCGATCGCTCCGACCTCGTGGGCGTGCGTCCCGTTGCGGTGCTCGTAGAGCGGCGGCAGGAGCGCGCGCGCGTCGTCGCCGGGCCAGAGGTCGGAGAAGCGCTCGAGCTCGGAGCGGAGCAGGCCGGCGAGGCTCGGGTCGACGGCGTCGCTCGCCTCGAGCGCGCGCAGCGTCTCGAAGTCGAAGAAGAGCTGCCACGCCTCGGGATCGAAGAGGGCGAGCTCGCAGCGATGGAGCTCTGCAGGGGCCTCGAGCTGCCCGAACATGCTGTTGCAGGCAAGCTCGACGTCGAGCGAGAGCGGTGCTCCCGCCTCGGCACGCTCGAGGAGGAGCGCGTCGGGATGATGGTGGTTCAGGCCCTGCACGACTGTCCCGTCGACCCAGAGCGCCGCCTCGCTGCCCGAGTCCCAGAGCAGGTCGACGCGCCGCCCGGTCCACTCCTGCGGCACGCTCGCCCGCACCCGGAACCAGTATGTCGCCCACAGCGGCCCGAAGCGCTCGCCGGGCAGCACCGGCCGGTACTCGAGCTCCTGCGCCTCCTCCCAGCCGATGCGGCCGACGGGCCCGCTCACCGAGAGCTCGTCGGGCTGCCGCGTCTCGGGGTAGATCGACGCCCGCAGCCGCTCGGAGGTCTGCGCCAGCCGCGCGCGGGTGTACTCCGTGTGGCGGAGCACTACGCCGCGCGAGCGGCGGCGGGGCCGAGCAGGCTCTCGCCCGTCGTGGGCGAGAAGAAGTAGAAGCGGGAGGGGTCGACCGTGAGGCGGACAGTGTCCCCGACCTTCGCCTTCGTGCGTGCGTCGAGACGTGCCGAGAAGAGGGCGCGATCCCGATCCTCCGCGAGCAGGGTGGTCTCGTCCTCGGGCAGGTCGGACTGCGCCTGCTCGACGACGACCGGCTCGGCGTCGAGCTCGAAGAAGGCGTAGGCATCGGAGCCGAGCTCCTCGAGCACCTCGACCCGCGCGTCGAGCTGGGGCAGCGAGGAGTCCGCGAACCCGGCATCCTCGAACGCCTCGGGGCGAATGCCGACGATCACGCCCTCGTCACGGGAGGCCGCCGGACGGCGGTCGCGATCGAGCGGGATGCGCAGCTTGCCGATCGTGACTGTGTCGCCGGCGAGCGTACCGTTCATGAGGTTCATCGCGGGCGAGCCGATGAAGGCGGCGACGAAGAGGTTGACCGGCTCCTCGTACAGCCGCTGGGGCGCGTCGACCTGCTGCATCCTGCCGTCGCGCATGACGGCCACGCGCTGCCCGAGGGTCATCGCCTCCACCTGGTCGTGCGTGACGTAGATGGTGGTCGTCCCGATGCGGCTGTGCAGCTGTTGCAGCGACGTCCGCATCGAGACGCGCAGCTTCGCGTCGAGGTTCGAGAGCGGCTCGTCCATCAGGAAAGCCGCCGGCTCGCGCACGATCGCGCGGCCCATCGCGACGCGCTGCTGCTGGCCGCCGGAGAGCTGTCCCGGGCGGCGCTCGAGCAGGTTCTCGAGCCCGAGCAGCGTCGCGACCTCCTTCACCCGCTGCTCGCGCACCTTGCGGGGGGTCTTGCGCACGCGCAGGCCGTAGCCGAGGTTCCCGCCCACCGTCATGTGGGGGTAGAGCGCGTAGTTCTGGAAGACCATGGCGAGGTCGCGGGCGCCGGGCTCGAGCTTCGTCACGTCGCGCTCGCCGATCTTGATGCGGCCGTCCGTCACCTTCTCGAGGCCGCCGATCGAGCGCAGGAGCGTCGTCTTGCCGCAACCCGACGGTCCGACGAG
>JACCZA010000210.1 GCA_013696185.1 Actinomycetota bacterium | reverse complement strand
CAGTCGATAGATCCGGGCGGAGCGATCCAGCGGCTCTCGAAGTTGAATACTTCTCTAAGCCTGTCGTAGTGGTGGTCGTAATGGAGAACGCCCACTACGGCATCCTGCGCCGCCGCCGCACGTCAGTCGAGCGCGAGTTCGGCCGCTTGAAGCACGAGTACGGCTTGGCGTTCCTCCGCGTCCGGCGGATCGAGCGGGTACGGCTCCACGCCGACCTCACGACGCTCGCACGACTCGGGCAGGCACTCGCGCGAGCGCGAGCCGTTCCACGCGCGGCTTAGCCCGCCCGTCACATGTAAAGTTCGCGGAGCGTGAGTAGGACACTGCTCCAAAAGCTCCACAACCCTCCGAACCTGCGGTGCGACTGCCTACCGACGTGTTGGTGCAAGGCAACGCGGCTCGGATACGTGGTTCGCTGGTACGTACCGGGAATGTTTCACCGGCTACCGCCCGGCGGCTAGAACCCTGCGTTCGCTAGCCGAGTCGCTGGACCCCTACCCGCCGCCCGATATCGCCAGCCCCTCCTAGGCGTCTTCGACTTCGCGCTCTCGCTGCGGGCGATCGTCGGCGCACTCGTCGCCGAGGCGCAGCAGACGTTCGAGTTCACGGAGTCCGAGGCCAGGCTCGACTTCGTACGCGACGACGGCAGTGTCAGGATCGAGGCGAGCCACGCGCCAGTAGTGGCTCACGTCTCTCACGTGGAGCTGTCCTTGCAGGTGGAGCGCTTCCTCTCTCGCGTCGTGCGTGAGCTCGTACGCGCGCATCCTGAGCTGGCCGCCAACGAGTTCGTGTCGGCGCTGTCGCGTGAGCTGACCGTTTCTGCCTAGCGGCCTCAGCCGCCCACGCCGCCCACCGTCTGGTTTCGTGGGCGAGGAGGATGCCTTCGATGACGGTCTCGAGGGCGTGCTTCTCCTCGTCGCTGAGGCGGGTGGCGGCTTCGAAATTGGAGTTGGAGGTCGTCGTAGGGGCCGCGTTCGTGTTCGTCGAATCACGGACACCTAGCATCGGTCGAACGGTGTGGGCAGAGTCGGCCATCACCACGCCTCTGGGTCACTCGAGCTCGACGTCGCCGTCCGCGAAGCGAGCCGTCAGCCGCAGCCGTCCGCCGAGCGCCGCGACGTAGGCGCGCACGGTCGAGAGCCTCGTGTCGCGACGGCGCTCCAGCTTGGACACCTCGGGCTGCACCGTGCCGAGGCGTGCCGCCAGCTGTTGCTGGGTGAGGCCACGGCTCAGCCGCAGAGCGCGGAGCGCTGCCCCGGCGTGAGCACCGGCTTCGTTCTGCCGCTGCTGCTCGAGCCAGGAGCGCCAGAGCGTCGTCGTCTCGCCGGGCGGACGGTGCTCGAGGAGGCCGCTGAGGCGCTCCGCGAGGCCGCTCCACGGATCGCGCATGATCTCCGTCAGCACCGGCTGCCAGTCGTCCAGGTCGCCGCGGTCGAGGAGGTCGTCGAGCGCGGTGAGCCCGAGCTCGGACAGAGGCGTCTCCGCGTCTTCGAGGTGCCGATGGCGCATCAGCCGGCCCCTTCGTCCGCGACCGTGCTCAGCAGCCGGCGGGCGATCGAGCGGCAAGCATCGACGACCGCAGCCCAGTCCTGCCAGCGAGGATCGAGCTTGCGGTAGCGGCGCAGGTCGACCTCCGAGAGGTCGTAGGGCGCCGGAGCGGCGAGCTGCTTCGTGAGTTGCGTGGCAATGCGGCGGCCGCCCGGGCCGATCTGATCTTCGTAGTAGGCGTCGAGCCCGGCCGCCTCGGAGGCGGCGACGTCCTCGCCGAGCCGGTCCGCGAGCGCCGCGAAGTCCAGGTAGTCGCGAGTCGCATTGCGGCGCAGGATCAGCCACGCCTTGACGCGGAGCATCTCGGGCAGCGTCGGCACCGTGACGGTCACGCCTGCGGCCTCGATCTGCTCGATCTCCAACGGCCGCCGCCGGATGAGCTGGCGGATCCCGGTCTCGATGCCGTCGAGGCTGCCGAGGATCAGAACGGGTCGGTTGACACGGGCCGTGACCCAGCCCTCGGCCTGTTCGAGGTGCTCGAGCACGGTGTCGAAGCGCTGCTTGAGGTCGGTGAGGACATGGTCGTCGTCGAACGAGACGCGGTGGTCGGCGTGCACCGCAGCCGCGGAGCCACCGACGAGGACGGCGTCGGGCAGAAGCCGTTGCAGGCGCACGGCTGCAGCCAGGACGTCGTGCCAGGTCGGCTCGGCCTTCATTGGGTGTAAGCACTATAGTTTGAGTGCTATAAAGGGCTGTCGCATCAATCGACTCCGCCGGCTCCTCGAGGCGCAGTGTTGTCGGTTCTCCCGATCCAAGGCTGCGGGCAGGACGCGGGCGCGGCGGGGTACCCCCCGCCCCCGCGGCTCTCGCCTGAGATCTCGAGCCCGCAGGCGACGGCGAGTCCCTGATCCCTCCTCGGCGGGCCTTCCCAACGCGTGCACGCCGGTTCCGGCCGTGTCCTCGGGCCAGGCCCCCGGGACCCTGGGCTGGCTCGGATCCCCTTCCCAACGGGCTTTCCCAACAGGTGCGCGCCAGTTCAGGACAGGTCCTGGGGCCAGGCTCAGGACGTGTCCTGTGAGGGCATCACGTGTGTCTGGAGTGTCACGCGTGGGCTCTCGCTCGGGAGGAGCTTCGCGATCGCCGCCGGCCCGCGAGGTCACGTCGAGACGATCTCCCACTCAGGAGGGAGGGTGGGGATGGGCCAGGCCGGATCCGGGCGCCAGTGCTCCCACCCGTCGCAGAAGGGCGGCTCCCAGCGCTCGATCAGTCCCAGCACCCGTGCGGCCTCGGCGCGCACGGCAGCCGCAGCCTCGGCGCCGATCACGCCGAGGCGCTGCGCCTCCTCGAACTCGTCCTCGTCGAGGTACTCCCACGTGCGGTCGGGACGGACGTAGAGGTCGAGCTCTTGATCGAGGTAGTCGAAGCCGACGGCTGAGCGGCGGAGCGGCTGCTCGAGGTTCACGTACCAGCCCTGGAAGACGTCCGCGTCCCAGAAGAGAAGGATTGAGTGCGCCTCGCCGGGCCGCGTCAGACGGAGCGCGTCCACCGTGAAGACGCCGTCCTCGAGCTCCCACCGGTCGCGCGGGATGCCGGAGCCCGGCGGAATCTTCGTCGGCGCGCCTCGCGGGACGACGAGGGCGAGGTGGTCGGCCCGGTCGTGGACGACGGTGCAGGCACGCGCCTTCCAGACGCGCCCCTTCCAGATCTCGCGCAGCGCGACCGCGTCGCCGCTAGACCACATCCCAGCCCTCGGGCAGCTCCGGGATCGGCCACACCGGATCTGGCTGCCAGGCCGCCCAGCGCTCGTCCCACCAGCGCCGGCCGGCGTCCAGCTCGCCCGCGACCTCGTCCGCGGCGGCACGCACGTCCGCAGCCTCCTGGCGCTTGAAATGTCCGTCCCGCGTGAGCTCCTCGAACCTGTCGCGGTCCTTCCAGACCCAGCCGGGAGCTCCCGCCTCGATCCAGATGTCGAGCTCCTGGTCGCGCGTGTCGAAGCCGTGCTCCCAGCGCTCGAGCGGTGCCTGGAAGTTGACGTACCAGCCCCAGAACCGGCGCTCGGGCCCGTGCCAGAACGCCCAGACGGAGTACGGATCGCCCGGGCGGTGGAGCTGCAGCACGCCGTGACCTTCCCAGCGCCTCGAGCCGAGCGACCACGGGTGCGCGCCGCGGGGCCAATCACCCTCGGGGAACGCCATCGGCGTGCCCTCCGCGAGGTACACCGCGAGGAAGTCGCCCGTGTCCTCGACGACCGTGACCGGTATCGCGAGCCACGGCCTGCCGTGCACGAGCTCCCGGATCGCGACCGCCTGCCCGCGCTGCCACAAGGGCCCGAGCCTACTGTGGCCGATCCTCGACCTCGTCCCAGCCCGCCGGCAGCCGCGGCGCGGGCCAGGACGGATCGGGCCGCCACTGCTCCCAGCCGGTCGGCCAGGGTGGGTCGGCGAGGACGCGCTCGGCCTCGGCACGAACGGCGGCCGCGTCCAGCAGCCCGAGCGAGGCCGCTTCGTCGAGCTCGTCCTCGTCCTTCCAGCG
>JACCZA010000201.1 GCA_013696185.1 Actinomycetota bacterium | reverse complement strand
GGTCACGTTCGCGCTCGCCGGCGCGCTGGCAGGGGCCGCCGGGATCCTCTACCTGCTGCAGTTCAACATGCGCTACGACACGGGCTTCGAGCTGGGCCTGATCGCGTTCACTGCGGCCGTCCTCGGCGGCATCGGCAACCTTTCCGGCGCCGTGCTCGGCGCGCTCATCATCGGCTTCATCCAGGCCTTCAACGAGGGCCTCACCTGGTACTCGCCGGGGAGCGACTGGACGCGCTCGATCGTGTTCGGGATCCTGATCGCGATCCTCGTCTTCCGCCCCGAGGGCCTCCTCGGCGAGCAGACGCCCGAGGGAGGGTAGATGACCGAGCCCCACAAGGCCGAGCAGCCGCGCCGCGACGGAGGGCTCGGCCGCGACCTGAACGCACGCCTGCAGGGCATCGACCCGCTCGGCTGGGCGCTGACCCTGACCATCGCCGTGCTGGCCTTCCTCTACCCCTTCTACGTCGAGTTCCTGCAGGACGTCCCGCTGATCGGCGACTTCATCCCCGGGGTCGGCTCGATGGTGGTGATGCTCGTCTTCACGGTCATGGCGGTCGGCCTCAACATCGTGGTCGGCTACGCGGGGCTGCTCGACCTCGGCTACGTGGCGTTCTACGCGGCGGGCGCCTACATGGCCGCCTGGCTCGCCTCGCAGCAGTTCGAGCAGTGGCACTTCCACCTCGGCTCGGTGGGCATCTCGAAGGAGCTCTCCGGCCTCCATCTCTCGATCTGGATCGTGGTCGTCCTCGCCGGGGTGTTCACGACGGCTGTCGGCATCCTGATCGGCCTGCCGACCCTGCGCCTGCGCGGCGACTACCTCGCGATCGTGACGCTCGGCTTCGGCGAGATCATCCCGCAGTTCGTGCGCAACGGCGACAACGTCTTCGGCTTCGACCTGACCCACGGCACCTTCGGCATCAGCCCGATCGACTCACCGGGCTTCGGCAAGACGCTGAGCGACGCGACGAACGAGCTCCTGCCGCTCAGCTACCAGCAGTCGTTCGACCGGGCGCGGTGGTTCTTCTGGACCGCGGTGGTGCTGCTCCTGATCACCGTCTTCTGCAGCGTGCGCCTGCGCGACTCGCGGCTCGGACGCGCGTGGATCGCGATCCGGGAGGACGAGACCGCCGCGGCGGCGATGGGGATCCCGCTCATGCGCACGAAAACCTGGGCCTATGCGATCGGCGCCTTCTTCGGCGGGGTCGCCGGCGCGTTCTACGCCAGCTTCAAGGCGGGAGCGTTTCCCGCGGACTTCTACTTCAACATCTCCGTCTTCCTTCTCTGCATGGTCATCCTCGGCGGGCTCGGCAGCGTGTGGGGCGTGATCGTCGGCGGCATGGTGCTCGGCTACCTGAACGTGGAGGGCCTCGCCACGATCGGGACGAAGCTGCAACAGGACGCCGGCCTCAATTTCGAGCCCTCCAAGTACCAGTTCGGCATCTACGGCCTGATCATCGTCGTGATGATGCTCTTCCGCCCGACGGGGCTCATCTCCGAGCGGCGCCACAAGCGGGAGATCGAGGAGGGCGTGCAGGACGAGTCGCTCTACGGCACGTCGAAATGAGTGCGGCCGACGACATCCTGACCGCGAGCGACGTGCGCAAGGAGTTCGGCGGCCTCGTCGCCGTCAACGACGTCGACTTCTCCGTGCCGCGCGGTGCGATCGTGAGCCTGATCGGGCCGAACGGCGCCGGCAAGACCACGTTCTTCAACATGCTGACGGGGGTCTACAAGCCCACGGGCGGCCGCATCGAGTTCGCCGACATCGACGTGACCGGCAAGCCGCCGCACGCGATCACCGAGCTCGGGGTGGGGCGCACCTTCCAGAACATCCGCCTGTTCCAGCACATGACCGCGCTCGAGAACGTGCTCGTCGGGATGCACGCGCGGCTCTCGAGCGGGATCATCGGCTCGATCCTGCGCACGCCGGGGGTGCGGCGCGAGGAGCGCGGCGCGCGCGAGCGGGCACGCGAGCTGCTCCGCTACTCGGGCCTGCGCGGTCGCGACGACGAGCTCGCGCGCAACCTCCCCTACGGCGACCAGCGGCGGCTCGAGGTGGCCCGGGCTCTCGCGACCGAGCCGAAGCTCCTGCTCCTGGACGAGCCGACGGCCGGCATGAACCCGCGGGAGACGGCGGCCTTCACCGACTTCGTCGGCAAGCTGCGCGCGGAGCAGGAGCTGAGCATCCTCATGATCGAGCACGACATGAAGGTCGTGATGGGCATCTCCGACCGGGTCACCGTGCTCGACTACGGCGAGAAGATCGCGGAGGGCTCGCCGACGGAGGTGCAGCGGGACGAGCGCGTGATCGAGGCCTACCTCGGGGCGGGGGCGGCGAGCGCATGAGCACGAACGGCGTCCTGCTCTCGCTCGACGACGTCCACACCTACTACGGCGCGATCCACGCGCTCAAGGGCATCACGATCGAGGTGCGCGAGGGCGAGATCGTGACCCTGATCGGCGCGAACGGGGCCGGCAAGTCGACGACCCTGCGCTCGATCAACGGGCTCAACCATCCGCGCCGGGGGACGATCTCCTTCATGGGGCGGGACATTACGAGCGCTGCGCCGCACGACGTGGTCAAGCTGGGCATCTCGCAGTCGCCCGAGGGGCGCAAGCTCTTCCCGCGCATGAGCGTGAGCGAGAACCTCGAGATGGGCGCCTTCCAGCGGCGGGACCGGTCGGCTCTGCGCGAGGACGTGGACCGCGTCTACTCCCTGTTCCCGCGCCTCGCCGAGCGCAAGAGCCAGAAGGCGGGCACGATGTCCGGTGGCGAGCAGCAGATGTGCGCGATCGGCCGGGCCCTGATGGCGCGACCCAAGCTCCTGATGCTCGACGAGCCCTCGCTCGGGCTCGCGCCGATCTTCGTCGAGAAGATCTTCGAGATCGTCCGCGAGATCAACCAGCAGGGCACGACCATCCTGCTCGTGGAGCAGAACGCCCTGATGGCGCTCGACGCCGCCGATCGCGGCTACGTGCTCGAGACCGGCACGATCGCGCTCGCCGACGAGGCGAAGGCGCTGCGCCGGAACGAGCAGGTGCGCAAGACCTACCTCGGCGAGTAGCCGGGCTCTGCTCTCTCCCGGGTCTATCCGCCGCCGACCCGCAGCGGAAAGAAGGGGGGCACGAGCAGGAAGCCGATGCGCGGACGCCCGCCGGCTCGACCCTCGGCCATCGCGAGGGCGGGGCCCACGC
>JACCZA010000157.1 GCA_013696185.1 Actinomycetota bacterium | reverse complement strand
GGCCGGGATCGCGCCGGCCGAGCGGCGGGGGGCGCTCGACTCGCTCACGCGCGCGGGCGTGGTGAGCGACGAGCGGCTCGCCCGGGCGCGCGCCGGTCTGCTGGCGGAGCGGGGAGAGGGCGATGGGGCGATCCGCTGGCGGCTCGAAGGGGAGGGGATGGCGGCCGAGCTCGTGGAACGCGCGCTCGGGGAGCTGGAGCCGGAGGCCGCGCGGGCGGGAAGGATCGTCGCACGGCGCGGGGCGACCGATACGACTGCGCGCGTGCTCGCCCGGCGGGGCTTCAGCTGGGACGCGATCGAAGCGGCGCTCGAGGGGGCGGCTGGCCAAACACCCTGACGAGCGGTAGGATGGGATTTCTATTCTGACATTTCGCCTGCACTGAAGCATTTCCGAGATCCGCTGAGAACGAGACGAGCCAGAGAGCGACCCGATGACAACCACTCCGCGAGGACACGATCAGACACTGAGCCGGGCGCGTTAGGCCGCTTCGCCGGAGCGCGAGCTCCGCCTTGACCGATCTCGGTATGCCTCCTGTGCGGTTCAGAGGCAGGAGCGTCCATGTTCGTCGTGATCGGAATCGTGGTAGGGGTGCTCGTCGGCGCCGCCGGCGCTGTGATCGCCCTCCTGGCCCGCAGCAGCTCCCGTCTCGCCGCCTCGAAGCGGCGGAGCGAGGAGCTCGTCAGCGAGGGAAAGCGCGAAGCCGACTCCCTTCGCCGGGAAGCGGAGATCGCGGCGCGCGAGGATCGCGTGAAGCTGCGGATCGAGCTCGAGGAGGAGGTGCGCGAGCGGCGCGCGCGGCTCGGAGCCCTGGAGGAACGCGTCCTCGCCCGGCAGGAGGAGAGCGAGCTGAAGCTGAGCGAGCTCACCCGGCGCGAGCAGGGTGCCTCCGATCGTGAGACGCATCTGAAGCAGCTCCAGGAGGATCTGAAGCAGGCGCGCGCGAAGCAGATCGGCGAGGCGGAGCGCATCTCCGGCCTGACCGTCAACGAGGCCAAGCAGCACCTGCTCGACCGCTCGGAGGACCTCGTCAAGCACGAGCTCGCCCGGCGCATCCGCCAGCTCGAGGAGGAGGCCCGCACCGAGGCGAAGCGCCGGGCCCGGAACCTCGTCGCCGACGCGCTCCAGCGAGTTGCCGCCAGTCACGCGGCGGAGACCACGGTCTCCCTCGTCGCGCTGCCCTCCGACGACATGAAGGGGCGGATCATCGGCCGGGAGGGGCGCAACATCCGTGCGCTCGAGCACCTGACCGGCGTCGACTTCATCATCGACGACACGCCGCAGGCCGTCGTGCTCTCGTCGTTCGACCCGATCCGGCGCGAGATCGCGAAGCTCACCCTGACGAAGCTGATCGAGGACGGCCGGATCCACCCGTCCCGCATCGAGGAGATGTACTACCTCTCGAAGGCCGACCTCGAGGAGACGATCGTGCAGGCCGGCGAGCAGGCGGTCTTCGAGGCCAACTGCGGCGAGTTCCACGAGGAGCTCGTGCGCATCCTCGGACGCCTGCGCTTCCGCACGAGCTACGGGCAGAACGTGCTCCGCCACTCGCTCGAGGTCGTGCACCTCGCGGGGATCATGGCGACCGAGCTCGAGGCGGGCGTCAAGACCGCGAAGCGGGCAGCGCTCCTGCACGACATCGGCAAGGCGATGACCCACGAGGTCGAGGGTTCCCACGCGCTGATCTCGACGCAGCTGGCCAGGCGCCACGGCGAGTCGCAGGGCGTCGTCCACGCGATCGAGGCGCACCACTACGAGGTACAACCACAGACCGTCGAGGCCGTGCTCGTGATCGCCGCAGACGCGATCTCGGCCTCCCGCCCGGGGGCCCGGGGCGAGGGCCTCGAGCACTACATCAAGCGGCTCGCGGCGCTCGAGGAGCTCGCGGCGCAGAAGAAGGGCGTCGAGAAGGTCTACGCCCTGCAGGCCGGGCGCGAGATCCGGGTGATGGTGAAGCCGTCGGAGATCGACGACGATGCGGCGGTGCTGCTCTCCCACGAGATCGCGCGCGAGATCGAGGATCAGCTCGAGTACCCGGGGCAGGTGAAGGTGACCGTGATCCGCGAGAGCCGGGCAGTCGACATCGCCCGTAACGCGAGCGCGTCACTTCGCCCGGAAGAGCTGCGCTCTTCCGGGCGGTGAAGTCACGGACTCCAACATCTGGGTGGGCTCCCGGGCGAGCAAGTCGCCCTTCGCCCTCCAGCACCTGCGCTGAGCTCGAAACTGTCTCCCTGCGCACAGCGTCCCCTGAGGGGAGCGGTGGAGGGGAACCTGACGGTTCCCCCCACACCCCCCTCCCGAGGAGCCCTCAGGGGCGAACGTCTCGAGCTTCCTGTGCTCGACAACGCGAGGAGTCGTAGGCCGGAGGGCGACTT
>JACCZA010000023.1 GCA_013696185.1 Actinomycetota bacterium | reverse complement strand
GCATCAGTGTCGCGCTCAGGGGGACTCGCAGGGTGAGTGTCATGCAGGGGCTATCGGAGTCGCCCCGGCCGTCAAGTTCCCTCGTTCGAGGCTACTTCGGAGCCTGCGTCCGCGACGCGGGCGCTCCCACTCGACGCGCTCGCTCGGGGGGCTCGACAAGGGTTTCGGCGCTGCGTGTGCAACGCTGTTCCCATGCGCGTCGCGAGCACCCCGATCACGCCGAGCGATCTCCGCTCCCCGCCCGCGGACGGGCGAGCGTGAGCGCCACGAGACGAGAGATGCAGCGCGCCTACCAGGACGGAGCGAGGGGCGGCGACGCCGAGACGGGTCTGCCCCAGATCCTGGACGCGCTGCGCTGGCGCTGGAAGGCGATCCTGCTCTTCGCGTTCTTCTTCACCCTCGGCGCCACGCTCCTGGTCGAGCGGCTGCCGTCGCAGTACGACAGCGAGGCGGTGGTCGCCTTTTCACCACGGGCCGACGTGCCGGCGGCGGGCACGGACTCCGTCCGGGTGCTGTCACCGAAGTACGCGGCTTACGTCACGTCCGCTCCCACGCGCGAGCTCGTCGGCTCGCGGATCGGCGAGAGCGCGGGCACGCTCGGGTCGGCGATCGACGCCGGGGTCGCGGCCGAGACGGGCCTGCTCCGGATCAGGATCCGCCTGCCGAGCCCCGAGCGGGCGGCTCGGGCCGCGAACGGCTTCGCCACGGCGGCCGTCGACTTCTCGCGCTCGGACGACCTCCTGAAGAGCCAGATCATCGCCCGCGCGCTGCCGCAGAGCTCGCCGACGGCGCCGCCGCGGCGGCTGATCGAGGCGGCGGCCCTCTTGATCGGCGGCATCTTCGGCGTCGCGCTCTCGCTCCTGCTCGAGAAGGGTCAGCCGCGCGTGCGCTCGTGGCGCGACGTCGCCAACCTGACCGGGCAGCCGATCCTGGGGCGGGTTCCCGCCTCCCGTGCGCTTCGCACCCGCGCGACCGCCGGCCTCTCCGATCCGGCGGCCGGGTCGGCCTTCCGGATCCTGCGCGCCAACCTCGAGCCGCAGCTGCGCGACGGCACGAACGACGTCATCGTCGTCACGTCGCCGGCCGCGAGCGACGGCAAGACCACGGTCGCCGCGCTGCTCGCCGAGGCGCTCGGCCGCCTCGACATGAAGGTGCTCCTGATCGACGCCGACCTGCGTCGCCCGGGCGTCGCCCGCTTTGCGCGGATCCGGCCGGAGCACGGCCTCTCGACGCTCTTGCGCGGCGAGCACCCGTTCGGCCGCGCCGTCCAGCAGGGCTGGAGCGAGAACCTGGCGATCATGCCCACGAGCCAGGACCCCGAGGGTGGGGATCTGCTCGCACGTCGGTTCGCCGATGTGATCGGCGAGGCCCGCCTGCACTACGACCTGATCGTGATCGACACTCCGCCGCTCCTGACGACGGACGACGCGCGCACGGTCGTGCCGATGGCGAAGGCGGTCCTCCTCGTCGTCTCGCGGGGGACGCTCGCGCGCTACGTCGAGGAGGCGGTCGCCACCGTCGATGCCCTGAAGAGGCCGCTGCTCGGCATCGTCGTGAACCGGATCAGAGGGACCGAGACGCTCTACGACTACTGACCGGGCGCGCTCGGCCAGGCCGAGCGGTGGGCTCGGAAGAAGGCGCGCAGGTCGGACTCGCTCTCGCCGTCGAGACCGACGCGGACGGAGTGCGTCGCCACCCACGGGCCGCCCGCGATCTCCTCCTTCGGCAGCGGCAGGTGCTTGTTCGCGATCGCGAAGATGCCGTTCGGGTCGCCGATCGACAGGAGCTCGAACCCCTCGGCGCGCACGAACAGGGAGAAGGCCAAGTCCTCGGAGACGAGGGAGTGCCAGGGCTCCCGCCACGCGAGCCAGCCGGCTCTCGAGATCGCCTCGCAGGCGGCCCGGGTGACGCAGAAGACGCCGCCGTGCACGTTCTCCCCGAGCTCCCAGCCCGCCGCGCGGGCGCGCTCGACCGCTGCCGTGAGCGTCCGGCTGCGATGGGCCTCTGCCCTGAGCACCCCCGCGTGGTAGCGGTAGTCGGCGGGCGCGCCGTCGCAGCGGGTGCCCGTGTTCCCCGCCATGCCGGCCGCAGGCGCGGCCGCCAGGCGGGCGAGCGTCTGCTCCGAGAAGCCGGTCGCGGTGACGAGCGCGTCGGCGTCCATCTTCACCCACTGCTCGAAGCTGTAGTGGCGCAGGGCGTGGTGTAGACCGAGCTGGCAGAGGGGCCAGAGATGCGGCGGCCCGCCGGTGCGCAAGCGGTTGCGGAGCACCTCGACCTCGGGAAAGCGCTCGCGCACGAGCGCCTCGCGGGCGGTCACCGACGTGTCGTCGACGACCAGGACCTGGGTGGCGTCGCCGTCCGAGGCGCGCAGGGCCTCGATCGAGTCCAGGAGGCCGCCGAGGTCTCCAGGCCCGCAGAGGAAGCAGACCACGGAGCGAACGTCCTTCCTGCGGGGCTGCGGCGGCGGGATGCGTCCCTCGCGCCGGTCGCGGCGCTCGGCGCGCTCTCCTCTGATCGCCGCGAGGGGCGCGCGGCGGCGGCGCTTGAGCGCCGCCAGCATCCGCCCGACCAGGAGGCGCTTCGGGCGGGAGAGCCCGGGCGGAGGCGAGTCGAGCGGCCGCGGCGGGGCTGCGGGGTCGTTACTTCGCAAGCTGCCACGGGAGTAGACGCCTGACCATCACGCCGGCGAAGTGGAGGTCGACCGGGCTGATCACGCGCTCGAGCCCGATCACGAGACCGACGTAGACGGCGACCCCCACGACTCCTGCGAGGAGCGGTGCGTCCCTCAGCAGGAGCGTCACGGCGACCATCCCGGCGCCGCTCGCGAGCGGGGAGGCGAGCATCGAGACCCAGTCGAGCCCGGTGACGATGAGCGCGGAGAAGGTCAGCATCACGCAGACGAGCAGGCTCTCCGTCGTCAGCATTGCGAGCGCGGCGCCCATGTCCTCGTAGCGGGGGATCAGGAGCAGGTTCAGGCCGATGTTCGCGACGGTGGTCGCTGCAGCGATCACGATGAGTGGGCGGGGGCTGCGGCGCGAGACGATCAGCGACGAGCAGAGCACGATCACGCCCGTGAGCAGCACGATCGGCGCCAAGAGGCGCAGCGGGTCGGCGGCCGCTGCGAGCTCCTCCCCGAAGAGGAGGCGGACGAGGTCGTCGGCGAGCGTGCCGAAGAGCACCGCCACGGGAGCCATGATCACGCAGACGAGCTTGACCGAGCGCTGGAACACCGCCTGGATCGTGGGCGCGGTGTCGTTCCCGAGATAGGCGTACATGGCGGCGAAGGAGCCGACCACGGCGTAGGGGAGGAACCAGGTCGCCTCGAGCAGCCGGTAGGCGGCGCCGTAGTGACCGACCGCGGCCTGCGTCGCGAGGAGCGCGAGGATCACGGTGTCGACGCGGTAGAGCAGCACGGAGAAGACGTCCTGGACGGCGAACGGGAGGCTGTCGCCGACGAGGCGCTTCCACGCGCGTGGATTCAGCGTCAGGCCGGGGAGCCCGATCGCTCGTCCGAAGAGCACCGTGGTGAGCACCGCGCCGAGCGCCATCGAGGCCGTGTACGTGACCGCGACGGCGACGATGCCGAAGCCGAGCAGGAGGGCGACCAGGCCCATGGCGGCCGCTGCCGCACGCTGGGAGAGCACCGCCGTCGCGAGCAGCTCGCTGCGCTCGAAGGCGAGGAAGACCGCGTGCATCGTCTGCGTGACGGTGTCGATCAGGAACCCGGCCATCAGCACGTAGATCGTGAGCCGGGCCTCGCGGTCGTAGCCGAACAGCTGGAGCACGGCGAAGCTCGCAACCGTCACGGGGACTGCGATGCAGACCTGGAGCGCCATCACGTCGAACATCTGCTCGACCTTCGTGCGGTCCTTCGCGATCTTGCGCAGAAGGTGCCGGCCGAAGCCGAACTGGACCGGCATCGTGGCGATCCCGAGGTAGGCGAACGCGAGCACGTACACGCCGAGTCCCGCATCGCCGAGCTTGCGCGCCAGCACGGCGAAGAGGACGAAGGAGGCGACCTTGCCGACGATCTCGCCGACGGCGAGTGTCGCCGTGTTCTTGGCCGCGCGGTGCCCCGCCGCGGCCGCCCCCGTTGTCCCCTCGGTCTCGTCCGTCATTCGCTGCCTCGGCGCAGCTTCCGCCGCAGCCCGTGCGTCGCCGCCCGGGCGATGCGTGCACCGCGGTTGTCGAAGAGGGGAAGGTAGACGCCGACGATCTTGAGCACGAAGCTCGGGATGCCGTCGCGCCCGGTGATCAGCGGGCGCTTGAGCTCGTAGGGATCCCAGCTGCCACGCTCCCAGCAGGTCACCGCCGCGTCGAAGCCGGCCTCCCGGGCGGCCGCCGCCGAGGCCGCGTTGTACTTGCAGAACGGATAGGCGAAGGTCGTTACGGCAGCCCCGGTCAGGCGCTCGAGCGTGTCGCGACTCTCGACCATCTCGCGCAGGCTCGTCTCGCGGTCGAGCTGCGAGAAGTCGGGGTGCGTGACCGAGTGGGCGCCGAGCTCCACGCCCGCGGCGGCCAGCTCGCGGAGCTCCTCGACGGTCATCATCCGGGAGTGGGCGCCGGGGGACAGCCACGGGTTCGGCATGCCGATCAGACCGGTGATGACATAGACGGTCGCGGGGATGCCGTAGTCCCGGAGGATCGGAAGCACCACGCTGTGGTTGTCGTCCATACCGTCGTCGAAGCTGAGCGCCGCCAGCCCGGGTGGAGGCGTGCCGCCCCGCGCACGGCGGACGAACTCGGCAACCGTGAGGAACTCGAAGCCCGCCTCGAGGAGCAGCTCGACCTGCGCGCGGAAGCTGTCGGGCGAGACGCGGAGCGAGCCGGGATCGACGTCGGCCGCGGGAGCTGCGACGCCGTGGTAGCAGAGGACGACCGAGCCGTGCCGGCCGAATCGGCGCAGTGCCTCCCCCCAGAGCCTGGTCGTCAAGCCGTCGCCCTGGCCCGGCCGATTCGCCGTGCGAGGCGCTGGACGACCCCTCTTCCGGACAGGACGGCGGACGCGAACGGATCCTCGGCGGCCCAGACGGCGCCGACTCGCGGCCGCGAGCCCGAGCCGAGGAGCAGGCGCGGCGCACCCCGAAGCGCGGCGACGAGATCGGCCTCGAGCCAGCGATAGGTCCGCCCGACCGGGTAGCTCACCGGCTCCGGCAAGGGGGCGCCCACGGTTACGGCATGCCACGCGGCGGGAAGGTTGACACCGCAGGCGAGCGCCAGAGGCAACGAGCCGTAGAAGCGGGGGTTGACGTCGATCAGGGCCGGCCCTGCCGTCGAAGCGACGAACTGAAGGTCCGCGAGACCCCAGTAGCCCGCCTCCCGCAGCATCGCGGCGACGCGCGCGACGAGTGCCTCGTCGGGCGCGACGCTGACGGCCAGGCTGCTCGGCCCCGCGCCGGGCGGCCAGGTCCGCAGCGCCTCCTGCTGGAAGCGCGCCACCACCTGCCCCTCGCGGCCGACGACGAGGGCGATCGCGACGAGCGGACCCTCGATCCGCCGCTGCACGAGCAGCGGCTCCGAGCTCGGCAGGCTGGCCAGCACCGCGTCGAGCTCGTAGGCGGAGTCGACCGGCTGCACCGACTTGAGCGCTCCGCCCGGGTGCGCCGGCTTGATCAGACACGGCAGCGGCAGCGAGGTCGACGCGAGGTTCTCGACGGTCCCCTCGAGCACGGTCTCGGCAGCCTTGAGCCCCGCGCCGGCCGCGAGCTCGGGCAGCCGGCGCTTGTCGCGAATCGTCCTGACCGGGGCCGCTTCCGGGTAGGGAAGCCGAGCGCCGGCCGGGAAGTCCGGCTTCGACGCGGCCTCGAGCAATGTCGTGATCGCTTCCTCGCGTCCCGGGTAGACGACGAGCGGCCCATGCTGTCTCGCCAGCCGGCTGACGGTGGCGACGAAGGCCGCCGGCGCCGTCAGCGCGTTCGGCCCCATCGCCCGGGCGGTGGGATAGCGCGACCAGAGCCCGGCCGCCGACCAGTGGGGGCCGAGCGCGACGAGGTCGAGACCGCTTCGTCCGAGGCCGCGCAGCCCGGCGAGGGCCTCCCGGAGGTCGACGTCGGTGACGAGCGCGTCCACGCCCCCATCATGGCCGAAGCGTGGGCCCTTCAGTCCCCGGGTTCTGGGCCCCGCTCGCAGAGATAGTGGAGCCAGTGGTCGCGGGCGTGCTCGATCGACTCGACCGGGCGCCCCTCGAGGTCGTAGACCCCCTTCACGCGGAAGCCCGTTTGCTCGAGCTCGCGCATCTGGTAGCCGGGCGTGGCGTAGAACTGCAGGAGCTGCCCGCCGTGGGCCTCGTCGCGAACCAGACCGCGGCCCCGCTCGCGCAGCGGCTCGAGCTCGAGCGTGCGGTTGAGCCGCAGCCGGAGCGCGTTCTGCCGCACCGCCTTCAGCAAGCGGTAGGCGCTCCGCACAGGATCGCGCAGGGTGAGCGGCGGGATGCCGTACGCGAACGGCAGCGCGCTCAGCGAGTGCGACGAGAAGTAGAAGAGGCCCTCCGGCGCCAGCAGGCGCTTCACCTCGTGCAGGATGAGGCCGCGGTCGCGCTCGTCGACCGAGTCGATGCCGTTGAAGCTGAAGAGGACGACGTCGAACGCCCCGTCGTCGAAGATCGCCATGTCTCGCGCGTCGCAGACGAGGAAGCGAACCGCGTCGGTCTCGCCGATCTGCTGCCTGCTCAGCTCGATCATCTCCGGCGCATAGTCGATCCCCACGTACTCCCTCGCGATGGCCGAGAAGGTGTACGACGTGCGCCCCGTGCCGACGCCGATGTCCAGCATGCGGATCTCGTGCCAGCGGCCGCGCAGCAGGCGGAGGAAGACCTGCTCGGGGGGAGAGAGCTCCCAGCCGATGTACGACTCGGCGACCCGGCCGTAGAGCGCCCGGTTGCGCTCCGCGCTCGGCGAGGGAGGGCTCACCTCCTCGCCTCCAGCCGGCCGCTGATCGAGGTCAGGCGGGAGCGTGCTGCGGCGGCGGCGCGGCGCATCCCCGGGCGGCGGCGCGTCGCGGCCTCGGCGGCGATCGCGGCTCGACCGACGAGCGTCCTCGACAGCGCGATCGTCTCGAGCCGCCGGTCCTCGTCTGCGAAACGCGACTTGTAGGCCTCGTCGCCTCGCAGGAACCGATATTCCGTCATGCCGTCCTCGAGTGCCTCCCGGATCGAGTGGCCGAGCAGGACGAAGCCGACCGAGGACTCCTGGAAGGCGGGATCCCAGCCCGCCTGGTAGTACGACTCGACGCCGGCGAAGCGGAAGCCGTACCAGGCGGCTGCTGCACGTCCGTCGAGCTCGAGCAACCAGAGGCGGAGCCAGCCCCGCGCGAGCGCGACTGCGGCGAACTCGCGATGGAAGGCTGCGAGGCCCCCGAAGACCGAGTCGTCGCCCCAGCGGGCCGCGTGCAGTGCGAAGAGCGCGTCGAGGTCGGCTTCGAGGCGGTCGGGATCGTCGCAGAGTCGATAGTCCACGCGATGGGCGCGGGCGAGGTTGCGCTCGCGCCGCCTCACCTGCTGGCGGAAGTTCGCGCTGCGCGAGGCGAGGTATGCCTCCCAGCCGCCGGCGGGCGCTCGGAGCACGGGGTTGACCGTCCCGGCGATGAGCGTCCCCGCCGAGAGGGATCCGGCCAGCGCCGACCCTGCCGGGACGTCCTCCGCGAGGAAGACCTGCCAGCGCCAGGGCGCCTCTGCGAGCGCCCGGTCGAGTGCCCACGCCCCGAAAGCCGCGTCCGCCGGTGCGGCGATCGCGCCGAGCTCGTCGGCGGCTCCGTGACCGACCAATCGGGCGATTCGCAGCGGCCGCTCGCTGAACAGGTAGAGCGCGACGACGGCGCGCAGCTGCCCGTCGGTGCGACAGGCGGCCACGAGCAGCGGCCGGTCGTGGGCGAAGTGCCGGTGCCATACGGACATCCACTCCCAGGTCGCGAAGACGTTGCCGCTCTGCTCGGCGAGCGGTGTCCACTCGGACTGCAGCGACTCGAGCTCGTCGAACGTCTCGAGCTCGCAGGCGGCGGGTGTCGCGGTGGTCCTCGAGTGGTGGGCGATGCTCGTCAAGGGCGGTTCTCGGCCAACTCTCGCGGAGAAGCGGACGCCCCGCAAGGGCCTCGGGGAGCCTTGCCCGCCCAGGACGCGCGGGCGGCTAGGGGAGTGGCGGGGCTCGTCTCTTGAGGAGAGGGATGTGGACGCGGGTGGCCGCGCATTTCCGGCTCTCTAGCGCTTGGGGACTGGCAGGGTTCTTCGCAGGGCTTGCGCTGTCTCCTGCTCACGAGGGTACAGACGGCGCGCGGCGAGGAGATTGATGCGGGCGGCGCGGCGGCGGTTCGCCCGGAGCTGCTCGAGCGCGAGCAGGTAGCGCAGGGCGAAGGAGCGTGGCTCCTGCCGGACCGCCCGCTCGAGCGGAGCAATCGTCCCTGGCGGGGAGTCGGCGAGGGAGGACTCGGCGAGGAGCGGCTCCGTCGACAGGGGGTCGAGGCGACGTGCCCAGCGGAGGTCGCGCGAGGCGCTCGGCGAGCCCTCGAGGGCTCGCGTGGTGAAGCGCGCGGAGAGCCACGGCGGGGCGAAGGCGAGGACGGTGACGGCCGCGACGACGACCCCGAGCGCGAGCGGAGCGTGGCGGCGCAGGGTGGCGAGGCGGCCGCTCGCGGCCCCGTGCGCGGACGGCCTGTGCTCCCGCCGGCGGGACGAGACGCCGATGCCGAGCAGGCAGAGCGCGGGCAGCCCGACCGCCGGGAAGGTCCAGATCCAGTCGAGGGAGGAGTGGACGAGCCACGAGACGCCCGCGGCGAGGAGGCCTGCGGCCACGAGGCTCCGGCGCGCCTCGCGCCAGAGCGCGGCGAGGAGAAGCCCGAGGCTGCCCGCGAGGAGCACCAAGCCGACGAGGCCTGTCTCCCCGAGCGTGTCGAAGAGGAGCGAGTGCGCCCGCTGCGGCGTCTCGCCCGTCCTCCCGTGCTCGAGGTAGGCGGCGCCGAACCCGCGCGCCCCGGCGCCGGCGAGCGGGTGCTCGCGAAACTCGCCGAGGGCGACGCGCCAGAGGTCGTAGCGCGTCGATCCGAGGTAGGCGAGATTCGTGCTCTTCCCGGTCTTGACCGGCGGTGTCTTGAACGTCTGCCACTTCTCCTGCACCAAGCGGCCCGGATGGTCGACCGCCGAGGCGGCGACGGCGACGCCCGCGAGTACGCCGACCGCCAGGGCAAGGGCGGCGAGGACCCGCACGAGCCGAAGCGCACGGGCGGAGAGCTCGGCGCGGCGGTCGCCCAGCGCGTAGAGCAGACCGACGAGGAGCGCGACGGCGAGGGCGACGAGCGTGCGCAGACCGGCGGTCCTCACGCTCTCGGTCAGTCCCTCCTCCCCCGCTCGAAAAGGCGCAGTCAGCGGCGCGGCGAGGACTGCCGTGAAGCCGGCGGCGAAGAGGGCCGGCACAGCGAGCCGCAGGCGGGCCGGGGAGACTGCGAAGACCACGAGCGCCGAGACGCCGAGCGCCACGACGCCGCCTCTGCTCTGCGTGAGCAGGAGCCCGGCCAGGGCCGCCACGGCACCCGCGAAGGAGAGCGACCGCAGCACGAGGGGAACCGTCCGCAGCGCAGCGAGCGTGAGGAGCGGCCAGAACGGGACGAGGCAGAGCGCCGCCTGCGCGTTCCAGTACCCGATCGGCGCGAACAGGCGGCCGACCTCGTACAGCTGCGAGGCGTCGTCCGTGAGCGCGAGCTTGACGGCTGTCGCGACGGTGACCGCGCTGACCGCCCCGGCGACCGTGAGGATCGCCGCCAGCCGCTCGGTCTCGGACCTGAGCGTCGTGGCGGGGACGAGGAAGGCCACTGCGTACAGGAGGACGAGGAGGGCCTCGTCTCGTGCGAGCGAGGGACTCGGGGACCAGCGCAGCGAGACGGCGGTCCACGCGGCCAGCGCAAGGAGGCCTGCGACGCCGCCGAGAGCGAGCCGGCCGGGTCGGGCAGCGCCGCCCGAGAGGAGTACGGCGGCAAGGAGCAGGCCGACGAGAAGGGCGTGACCGAGCCAGTCGGCCGCGACGACGCTGCCGCCCAACCAGGCGAGGTGGCAGGCCGCCAGGACGACGATCGCGGTCGGAGCGAGCCTCAGCGAGACCGTGGCGATCGGTGAGTTCCTAACTTTCGGTAAAGAGGCTAGTCAGATGGCTGTAAGGACTTGCGCCAACCTCATCTCTACAGCAAGATGAGGGCATCAGGCAGGGGAGAGATTGGGGGAGAAACGTGCAGGGGACGAAAAAGAATGGTGGCTCGAGGCTGAAGGTGTTCCTGGCGGGGGCTGCGATCGCACTGGTGGCCGTCCCTGGCGCACTCGCCGCGACGCCGCGTCAGATCGAGCGAGACCTACAGGACAACGGTCGGCTGGACGGGAAGTACTCCACGGCGGATCTGCGCGCTGCGCTCCGGAACCCGACGTTCCAGGGCTACGGGACGCCGGCGACACGGGCACGTATGAAGCCCGCCGTCGCCCGCGTGATCCGCACTCAGCGACAGACTCCGCGCCAGACTCCGCGGCAGCAGCCGCTGGGAGGCGCTCGCCAGCAGGGAACGCTGCCCTTCACGGGCGTCGATCTCGGGCTGATGGCGGCAGGTGGGTTCGGCTTGCTGCTGATCGGCGGCGGACTCCGCCGCGTGGCGCGCGACCAGCAGCGGTAGGGCAGTAGCGAGAGGCCGAGCGGATGCGCGCATGGGGGTGCGCGCGTCCGTCTCGGCTTGTTTGTCGGAACGAGGGATCAAGGGGGGGACCAGCCTGACGACCAAGGAGTCATGTCGCGGCGCATACGCCCAGGTGGCCGGCGCGCCGGAGGGCTGGTGTCCTCCATGGGCATGAGGCAGCGCACGCACGTCGAGCTTCCGCTCGTGGGGGGCCGGCGCGAGGTAGCCGGTGCAGAGCGGGCCGCGGCGGCCGAGCGCGCCAGGCGCTCTCCGACCCCTGCGAGGCCCGACGAGCTGACTCCCGCGGTAGACGCACGCACGCTCGAGATTCTCGAGCGCCGCCGCCGCAGTGGCCGGGACCGCGGCCGTGGCTGGCTCGTTCGCCGCGCGCTCATGGTGTCGGACCTCGCCGGCCTCTCGATCGCCTTCCTGCTCGCGCAGATCGTCTTCGGCGGCACGGGCGGCATGATCGCGGACCCCGGCCTGCAGATCTTCCTGTTCTGCCTCAGCCTGCCCGGGTGGGTGGCCGTCGCCAAGCTCTACGGCCTCTACGAGCACGACGAGGAGCGCACGGACCACTCCACACTCGACGACGTCGTCCCCGTCTTCCATCTCGTCACCGTGGGCGTCTGGGTCTTCTACGCGGCCGGCGAGCTGTTCGGCCTCGCCCGCGTCGAGATCGGCAAGCTCGTCCTCTTCTGGCTCCTCGCCATCGGGCTCGTGGTCTGCTCGCGGGCCGTCGCGCGGTCGGTGAGCAGGCGCAGCATCTACTACCTGCAGAACACGGTGATCGTGGGCGCGGGCGAGGTCGGCCAGCTCGTCGCGAGGAAGTTCCTGCGGCATCCGGAGTACGGGATCAACGTCGTCGGCTTCGTGGACGAGGCGCCGAAGGAGCGGCGCGAGGACATCGGGCACCTGACGCTGCTCGGCTCGACCGAGCGCCTGCCTGCGATCGTTCGCCTCCTCGACATCGAGCGCGTCGTGATCGCGTTCTCGAACGAGTCCCACAACGACACGCTCGACCTCGTGCGCTCGCTCAAGGACCTGGACGTCCAGGTCGACATCGTGCCGCGCCTGTTCGAGATCGTCGGTCCGAACGTCGGCATGCACACCGTGGGCGGTCTGCCGCTCGTGGGGCTGCCGCCCCTGCGCCTGTCGCGCTCCTCAGGACTGATGAAGCGGGCGATGGACGTGGCGCTCTCGGCCGCCGGGCTGCTGGTGCTCACGCCGCTCCTCGCGATCCTCGCGCTCGCTGTCAAGCTCACCTCGCCGGGCTCGGTCTTCTTCCGGCAAGTCCGGATGGGTGCGGGCGAGCAGACCTTCCGCATCTACAAGTTCCGGACGATGTCCGCGGACGCCGACGAGCGGAAGGCCGAGGTCGCCCACCTGAACAAGCATGCGCTCGATGGGGGCGACCCCAGGATGTTCAAGATTCCGGACGACCCGCGGGTCACGCGCGTCGGACGCATGCTGCGCCAGTACTCCCTGGACGAGCTGCCGCAGCTGATCAACGTCCTGAAGGGCGAGATGAGTCTGGTCGGGCCGCGACCGCTGATCCTCGCCGAGGACGAGTACGTCAACACCGCGTGGGCGCGCAAGCGACTCAACCTGAAGCCGGGGATGACCGGCTTGTGGCAGGTGCTCGGACGGCATGACATCCCGTTCGAGGAGATGATCAAGCTCGACTACCTCTACGTCACGAACTGGTCGCTGTGGGGAGATCTGAAGCTCCTGCTCCAGACCGTTCCGGTAGCGTTTCGCTCGTCGTCGGTCGTCCACTAACCCCTGGCTCGAGCCCCGTGCCGGGCCCGACCCGCGGGCCCATCGTCCACGTTTGCGAGGCGCTCGGTGGGGGCGTGCTCGAGGTGCTCCGAGCCCTGACCGCCGACACGGTCTCGCGGGGCTACGAGACGATCCTCGTCCACGGCCGTCGCCCCGAGACTCCCCCTGACCTGCGAGCGGTCTTCGATCCGGGGTTGCGGCTCGTCGAGATCCCGGGCTGGGGCAGACGCAACCTCCCGGGCGCCCTCGGCACGACGCTCAGGGCCGCGCTCGAGGTGCGTCGCCTCACCGCCGGCCGCCGCGGCGGCGTGCTCCACCTTCACTCCACCTACGCCGGCGCGCTCCGCGCGCTCGTCCGCGCTCCGGGATGGCAGGTCTTCTACAGCCCGCACGCCTACGCGTTCGCGAACGCCTCCCTGCCGTGGCCGGTGCGGACGATCAGCGCTACGAGCGAGACCCTGCTCGGCGCGCGCGGCATCACGCTGGCCGTGTCGCGCGCGGAGGGCGCCCAGGCCGCCCGCCTCGTCGGCGCCTCACGCGTCGCGGTCGTCCAGAACGGGATCGCCCTGCCGGCGGACGCAGGCCCGGGCCCCGGCGCCCGCTTCGTCGTGATGTCCCTCGGCCGCGCCGCCTACCAGCGCCGGCCCGATCAGTTCGCGCAGATCGCCTCGACCCTGCGGGCGGAGCTCGACGCGGACTTCGTCTGGATCGGCAACGGACCGCGCGCCGACGCACTCGCGGCGGCAGGCGTCTCGGTCAGCGGCTGGCTGCCGCGCCGACGGGCGGAGGCAGAGCTCGCGCGGGCGCACGTGGTCTTGCACCTGGCCGCGTTCGAGGGCCTTCCGCTCGCGTTGCTCGAGGCGATGGGCGCCGGGAAGGCGGTGGTGGCGACCGATCTGCCGCCGATTCGCGAGGCGCTGGGATCCGCGGGACTGCTCGTCTCCAGCACCGAGGAGGCAGTCGCGGCGCTCCGCCGCATCCATGCCGACGAGGGACTCCGCGAGGCGCTTGGCAAGCGAGCCCGGGAGCGCGTGCGCCGGCTGTTCTCGCGCGAGGCGATGACCGCTCGCACGCTCGCCGCCTACGGGCTCGGCTGAGCTCCGGAAGCTGCGCCGGCCTCGCCGATTGCCCCGGGGGCAGCCGCCCCCGGTCCGGTCAGGAGCCGGGCGGGCAGGTGCAGGTACCGGGTGGCCCGCCGCTTGCCGTCGATGTCGTCGAAGACGCGGCGTACGTCCTCCGCGCTCAGGCCGACGGCTGGAGCCACGGCCTCGGGCGAGAGGCCCTCGTTCCGCGCGTAGAGGCAGAGGTCGAGCGTCTCGTGGTCGATCGAGAAGAAGAACTCGCTCTGGCTCTGGGGCAGCGAGTAGGTGTCGGTGGTCGGCGGCCGCTCGCGGATCTCGGCCGGAATCCCCAGATGCTCGGCGAGCCGGTACACCTGTGTCTTGTAGAGATGAGCGATCGGCTTCACGTCGGCGAGGCCGTCGCCGCCCTTGACGAAGAAGCCCTGATCGTGCTCGAGCCGGTTCGGCGTCCCGACGACGGCGTACCCGAGCCGGTCGGCGTGGAAGTACTCGAGCATCTTGCGCGTGCGCTGCTTGAAGTTCGTGGCGGCGACGATCGCGCTGTAGGCGGCGGCGGGCAGGCGCACGGTGCGCTCCTCGCCGCCGGGCGGGCGGGCGACGAGCGAGAACAGGCGCAGGCGGTCGCTGCCGAGCAGCCCCGGCAGGACGATCTTGATCCCCCACTCGGGCGTGTACTCCGGCAGGGCGGCCCGGATCGCCTCGTCGCGACGCCGGTAGCAGCCGATCGCCTCGAGCGGCTCGCTGATCTCCTCGACGAGGCTCGGCACGCCGACGCTGTCGGCGACGAGGCGGCTCAGGGCGAGCGTGTCGCCGGCGGAGTCCCGCTCGGGCATGAGCACGGCGAGCACCGCCTCCGGGCCGAGCGCGCGCGCGCAGAGGGCCACCACCACCGCGCTGTCGATGCCCCCCGAGACCGCGACGACTCCGCCGCGGCGTCGTAGCTCGCCGTGGACGACCTCGCGCAGGTCGTGGACGATCTGCGCCGTCACCTGCTCGGCGTCGATCTCGAGCGCCGCCCTCGACAGGAGACCGGCAGCCTGCACGCCTACGTGCTCCCGAGCTTCGTCTCGACGTAGCGCACGACGTGCTCGATCGAGTCGAGGTTCTCCGGCACGAGCTCCTCGTCGGCTACCTCGATCCCGTAGCTGTCCTCGAGGTGGCCGACCAGCTCGAGCACACCCGTCGAGTCGATCACGCCCGCCTCGAGCAGGCTGTCGCCGCTCCCGAGCGAGTCGGCGTTCCGCCCGAGCGGAAAGTTCTTGGCGAGGAATCGCCGCAGATCTCGCTCGACGGTGCTGGTCTCGACCACGGCTTGAGAGGGCAGGCGCGGGGTGCGCGGGCTGACCGGACGCGGGAGTCTAGCAACGGTTCGGGCGCTGCCCGGGGGCGCGACTTGCGGGGCCCGCGAGAGCGCGTCTATCGTCAGAGGGGCGATGTGCGGCCTCGCCGGCATCTACGCAGGTTCGGGAGACGAGGCCTCGAGCCGGTTCCTGCTCACGATGGCTGGAGAGCTCGCCCACCGCGGCCCTGACGGGACCGGTCTCTACCTCGACGAGCGGTTCGGCATGGTCAACCGGCGGCTCGCGATCGTCGATCTCGAGGGCGGCGAGCAGCCCCTCGCCAACGAGGACGAGAGCCTCTGGGTGATGCAGAACGGCGAGATCTACAACCACGTCGAGCTCCGCGAGGAGCTCCGCGGCAGGGGGCACCGCTTCTCGACCTCGTGCGACACCGAGGTGCTCGTGCACGCCTACGAGGAGTGGGGCACCGGCTGCCTCGACCACCTGAACGGCGACTTCGCCTTCGCCGTCTGGGACCGGCGTGCGCGCGAGCTCCTGCTCGCCCGGGACCGCTTCGGCGTCCGCCCGCTCTTCCTCGCCGAGTGGGGCGGCGCGCTCTGCTTCGCCTCCGAGGCGAAGGCGCTCCTGCGCCATCCCCGAGCCGCGCGCGAGCTCGATCCCGCCGGCCTCGTCGAGAGCTTCACCGCCTGGTCGCTGTCGACGGGCGGCTCGGCCTTCCGCGGTGTCCGCGAGCTCCCACCGGCGCACTTCCTGCGCTGGGGCCCGCGGGGCCTCGTCGAGCGTCGGCGCTGGTGGGACCTGGACTTCAGCCCTCGCCCGGGCGGCGAGCGGCGGGACCCGGGGGAGGCGGCCGAGGAGCTGCGCAGCCTGCTCGACGACTCGACGCGTCTTCGCCTGCGTGCCGATGTGCCGGTCGCGGCGTACCTGAGCGGCGGGCTCGACTCGTCGGCGATCGCTGCGCTTGCGCGGGTGCACTCGGGGGGCGGTCTGCGCTCGTTCGGCGTCGGCTTCACGGACGCTCGCTACGACGAGAGCCGCTTCCAGCGCCGCATGGCGGAGGAGCTCGGGATCGAGCTGACGCAGCGCACCCTCGACGCGGGGGCGATCGCCTCGCTCCTGCCGCGCGCGATCCTGCTCGCCGAGCAGCCGACCCTGCGCACCGCGCTCGCTCCGATGCTCGGCCTCTCGGCAGCCGTACGGGAGGCCGGGATCAAGGTCGTGCTCACGGGCGAGGGCGCCGACGAGCTCTTCGCGGGCTACGACATCTTCCGGGAGAGCCAGATCAGGCGCTTCTGGGCCCGCGAGCCCGACTCGCGACTGCGGCCCGCGCTCCTGCGGCGGCTGTATCCGGGGCTCGGGCGCGGCAGCTCCCGGGGAGGCGCGTACCTCGAGAGCTTCTTCCGCCGCGGACTCGAGGACACCGGCGATCCGCTGTACAGCCATCGCATCCGCTTCGCGAACACCGCGCGCTCGCTGCGGCTCTTCGGTGACGACTTCCTCGCCCGTGCGCCGGCGGAGGCCGAGGTGCTGGAGACGCTCGCCGGACAGCTCCCCCCGCGCTTCGCAGGCTTCACGGGCCTCGGCCAGGCGCAGTACCTGGAGACGAAGACCTTCCTCCAGGGCTACCTGCTGCACACGCAGGGCGATCGCATGCTGATGGGGCACTCGGTCGAGGGCCGGTTTCCGTTTCTCGACCATCGCGTCGCCGAGCTCGCGGCGGCGCTGCCGGACCGCCTCAGGCTGCGGGGCCTGCGGGACAAGTACCTGCTCCGGCGGGCGACGGCCTCGCTCTTGCCGGAGGAGATCCGTGCGCGGGCGAAGGTGCCCTACCGCGCCCCGATCGCGGCTGCCCTCGTCGGCGCCGGCGCGCCGGAGTACGTGGCCGATCTGCTGAGCGGGCAGCGGCTGGCCGAGGCCGGCATCTTCTCCCCCGGGCGGGTGGCGACCCTGCTCGAGAAGTGTCGCGGCCGCCTCGAGGAAGGCGTTGCCGAGGTGGACGAGATGGCGCTCGTCGGGGTCACCTCGACGATGCTGCTGCACGAGCAGCTCGTCGCGCGCCCGGCGCTCGCGGCACCGGCCGTCGCGACGAAGCTCGTGCGCGGCGATACCGTCGGTGCGGCTGTGGCCGCCGCCGGCTGAGCCGGTCCGTGCACGGCTTCGAGGGCCTCCGTCCGGCCGCCTGGCTCGCGGGGGACAGCCTGCTCCACGCCGCGGCCACCTCGCCCGAGCGTGTCGCGCTCGTCGCCGACGACGAGTCCTTCACCTACGGCCGGCTGCTCGACACGGCGCTCCGCCTGGCGCGCGGTCTGCAGGAGTGCGGCCTCGAGCCGGGAGATCGGGTGGCGATCCACATGGCCAACTCCTGGCCGTGCGTGGCGACGCTGTACGCGACGACGCTCGCGGGGGGCATCTTCGTCGTCGTCAACCCGCAGGTGAAGGCCGACAAGCTGCGCGCGGTGCTCGTCGACAGCGGCGCGCGCTTCCTCGTGACCGACGCACCGGCAGAGGCTCCCGCGGATCTCCGTGATCTGCGGGTCGTCGCCCCGGGCGCGGCGCCTGCGAGCCTCGACTGGCTCGTCCTCAGCCGGGACCCCGAGCCGGAGCCGCGGCCGGTCGGCACGATCCCCATGGACGTCGCCACGCTCGTCTACACCTCGGGCAGCACCGGCGTCCCGAAGGGCGTGATGCTCACGCACGGAAACCTGGTCTTCGTCGCCGAGAGCGTCTCCCGCTACCTGCGGCTCGGCCCCGACGACCGCATCTTCAACGTCTTCCCACTCGCCTTCACCTACGGGCTCAATCAGCTCCTGGTCGCCGCCCGGCTGGGCGCGACGCTCGTACTGGAGCGATCGTTCGCCTTCCCTCTGCAGGTGCTCGAGCGCCTCGAGCGACAGGAGGTCACCGTCTTCCCGGGGGTGCCGACGATGTTCGCGACGCTGCTCGGGTTGCGCGAGCAGCCCCGGCTGGAGCGGGTGCGGTGCGTGACGAACGCCGGTGCGGGCATGCCCCCCGACTTCCTCGAGGGGATCGTGCGCATCTTCCCGAGCGCGAGCGTGTTCCTCATGTACGGCCAGACCGAGTGCACGCGGATCAGCTACCTCGAGCCCGAGCTCGTGCTCGAGCGCCCCCGCTCGGTGGGCAGGGCGATCCCCGGGACCGCCGCCTTCGTGCTCGGAGCCGACGGCGCGCCGGCGCCCCCCGGAGAGACGGGCGTCCTCCACGTGCGCGGCCCGCACGTGATGGCCGGCTACTGGGAGAAGCCGGCGCTGAGCGCCGAGGCGGTCGTTCCGGGCGAGCATCCGGGCGAGCGCGTCCTGCGCACCGGCGATCTGTTCCGCACCGACGACGAGGGCTACCTCTACTTCGTCTCGCGCACGGACGACGTGATCAAGACACGCGGGGAGAAGGTCAGCCCCCTCGAGGTCGAGCACGCGCTCTACGAGGTGGCGGGCGTGCGCGAGGTCGCGGTCGTCGGCGTTCCCGACGCCGTGCTCGGGCAGGCGGTGCGTGCGTTCGTCGCCCTCGACCCCGGCGCGGAGGTGTCGGAGGCCGGGCTCAAGCGTCACTGCCGCGCGCGGCTCGAGAACCACATGGTGCCCCGAGAGGTCATCTTTTTGCCCGAGTTGCCGAAGACTGAGAGTGGGAAGATCCTGCGGCGAAGCCTCGTGGCGGGTGCCGGCGAGCCCTGATCGGGCCAGCGGCGACCCCAGCGACGTCAGCTACAGTTCGGTCTCCTCGATCGACGGGCACCGTTCGGTGGCCGCATCAACATTCTGCTCGCGGAAAGGGGGATCGAGGACCAGTGTTCGAACGATTTACTGAACGAGCCCGCCAGGTCGTCGTCCTCGCCCAGGACGAGGCTCGGGCGCTGAAGCACAACTACATCGGCACCGAGCACATCCTGCTCGGCCTCCTGCGCGAGGAGGAGGGCCTCGCGGCCCGCGTGCTCGAGTCGCTCGACATCACGGTCGAGGAGGTCCGGGCGCAGGTCGCCCGCATCGTCGGCCAGGGAGACGAGGTCACAGCCGGCCAGATCCCGTTCACGCCGCGCGCGAAGAAGGTGCTCGAGCTCGCTCTGCGTGAGGCGCTGTCGCTCGGCCACAACTACATCGGCACCGAGCACATCCTGCTCGGGCTCGTACGCGAGAACGAGGGCGTCGCGGCCCGCATCCTGCTCGACTTCGACGCCGACGCCGAGAAGATCCGCAACGAGATCATCCGCATGCTCTCCGGCCCGGGCCGGCGTCAGGGCGGTGGAGGCGGGGCCGCCAGCGGCGAGAAGTCGAAGAGCTCGAAGCTGCTCGACCAGTTCGGCCGCAACCTGACGAAGTTCGCCTCCGAGGGCAAGCTCGACCCCGTGGTCGGCCGCCAGACCGAGATCGAGCGCGTGATGCAGATCCTGTCGCGCCGCACGAAGAACAATCCGGTGCTGATCGGCGAGCCGGGCGTCGGCAAGACGGCGGTCGTCGAGGGCCTCGCCTCGCGGATCTCCGCCAACCAGGTGCCGGAGCTCCTGAAGGGCAAGCAGATTTACACGCTCGACCTCGCGGCCCTCGTGGCCGGGTCGAAGTACCGCGGTGAGTTCGAGGAGCGCCTCAAGAAGGTGATGAAGGAGATCACCCAGCGCGGCGACATCATCCTGTTCATCGACGAGCTCCACAACCTCGTCGGAGCGGGCGCGGCCGAGGGCGCGATCGACGCGGCCTCGATCCTGAAGCCGGCGCTCGCGCGCGGCGAGCTGCAGACGATCGGCGCGACGACGCTCGACGAGTACCGCAAGTACCTCGAGCGCGACGCTGCGCTCGAGCGGCGCTTCCAGCAGATCCGCGTCGACGAGCCGTCCGTGGACGACACGGTGCAGATCCTGCGCGGCCTGCGGGACCGTTACGAGGCCCACCACCGCTGCAAGATCACCGAGGAGGCGCTGCGGGCCGCCGCCACGCTCGCCGACCGCTACATCCAGGACCGCCACCTCCCCGACAAGGCGATCGACCTGATCGACGAGGCAGCGTCGCGCCTCCGCATCCGCACGATGAGTGCGCCGCCGCGCTACCGCGAGCTCGAGGAGGAGATCGACCGCGTCCGCAAGGAGAAGGAGGCGGCGATCGAGGCGCAGGAGTTCGAGAAGGCGGCGAGCCTGCGCGACAAGGAGCGCAAGCTGACGCAGAAGAAGCGCGAGCTCGAGGAGAACTGGCGCTCGACCGAGCCGAACGAGGCGCAGCCCGAGGTCGGCGAGGAGGAGATCGCCGACATCGTCTCCATGTGGACGGGCATCCCCGTCTTCAAGCTGACCGAGGCGGAGTCCGCCAAGCTCGTGCGGATGGAGGACGAGCTGCACAAGCGCGTGATCGGCCAGCACCAGGCGATCGTCGCCGTCTCGAAGGCGATCCGCCGCGCCCGCGCCGGGATCAAGGACCCGAAGCGCCCGACCGGCTCCTTCATCTTCCTCGGCCCCTCGGGCGTCGGCAAGACGGAGCTAGCGCGCACGCTCGCGGAGTTCCTCTTCGGCGACGAGGACGCGATGATCCAGGTCGACATGTCGGAGTACATGGAGAAGCACTCCGTGTCCCGGCTCGTCGGTTCGCCGCCCGGCTACATCGGCTACGACGAGGGCGGCCAGCTCACCGAGGCCGTCCGCCGCAAGCCCTACTCGGTCGTCCTCCTCGACGAGATCGAGAAGGCGCACCCCGACGTGTTCAACATCCTGCTGCAGATCCTGGAGGACGGGAAGCTGACCGACGCCCAGGGTCGCAAGGTCGACTTCCGCAACGTGATCGTGATCATGACCTCGAACATCGGCTCGGCCGCGATCTCCAAGAACCAGTCGCTGGGCTTCACGATCGGCGACGACACGGGTCTCAGCTACGAGGACATGAAGTCGCGCGTGATGGGCGAGCTGAAGAAGGCCTTCCGGCCCGAGCTGCTGAACCGCATCGACGAGGTGATCGTCTTCCCGAAGCTCGCGAAGGACGAGATCATGACCATCGTCGACCTGATGCTGATGCGCCTGCGCGAGCAGATGACGACCCACGGTGTCACGATCGAGCTGACCGAGGAGGCGCGGGAGCTCCTCGTCGACAAGGGCTACGACCCCGCCATGGGCGCCCGGCCGCTGCGACGCGCGATCCAGCGCTTCATCGAGGACCCGCTGGCCGACTTCGTGCTCGGGCGCTCGCTCGAGCCGGGCTCCACGATCCTCGTCGGCCGCAAGGGCGAGGTCGAGGAGGGCGAGGCCGAGGTCGACATCGTCGTCCTGCCGCCCGACCTGACCGCCGAGCGCGTGACCGTGCCGCCCGACGAGCCCGACGAGCCGGACGAGCCGGACGAAGCCCCGGACGACGAGTGATCGAGACGGCGGCCGCGAGGCCGCCGTCTCGTAGCTCCCTCGGCCGCTCTGCTCCGTCTGCGGGCGAGCCGGGGCCTCTCGAGCACGAGTCCGCTTCGACACGAGCTCGGCACCCTTCCGGCACGAAGCCCGTCAGACCGTCCCCCTAGGATGGACGGGTGGCAAAGACGGCTCAGCAGTTCGCGTGTACCGAGTGCGGCTACACGGCGGGACGGTGGTTCGGGCGCTGTCCGTCGTGCTCGGCCTTCGGCACGCTCCTCGAGGAGCCGGTTGCGCCGGCGACGACGCACGCGGCGGCGGGAGTGGCGCGTCCCGTTCTGCGGCTGATCGACGTCAGCGCCCAGGAGGCCGACCGCATC
>JACCZA010000132.1 GCA_013696185.1 Actinomycetota bacterium | reverse complement strand
CGCCCGCAGCGAGCACGAGGAGGAGCGCCCCGCCGATCAGCCCGGTGCCGAGCACGCCCGGCCGGATCCGGTACGAGACCGCCGCGAGCCGGCGGGAATCCGCGCGCCAGCGGGCCCGCTCGACGTCGAAGGGGCCGAGACGCGAGGCGACCGCGAACGTCGGCCAGTCGACCGGATCGACGACCCGGCGGTCGATGTCGGCCAGGGTGTACGAGAGCCTGGCGCGGTCGAGCCCCTGCTCTCGTCGAGCCTCGCTCGGCGCGCAGGCCGGGTTGAAGCAGCCGAGCGAGAAGCGGTAGCGCAGGCGGACGAGGTCGCCCGAGCGCTCGAGCGAGCGGCTCTCGTCGAGCGGCTCGTAGGGCTCGAATACCGCGTCGAGGCGCACGGAGGCCGGCTCGACGCGCCGGCGGTCGAAGAGCAGCTCGAGCTCGGCCACGAGGGGGTCGCCGAAGAGGTGCGTCCGCGGCGCGATCGACGCCCTGGCGGCGATCGAGGCGCTGTCCGGCGCAGGCGGCGCGGTGTCGTCTCCCCGGGTCAGCAGCACGAGGCCGACGAGGGCGCCGACCGCGATCGCGGCGCCGAGGAGCAGGACGGGCCGCAGCGACCTCACGCCAGCTGCCCACGCGAGAACAGGCGCTCGTCCGCCCAGCCGAGGAACGCCTGCAGCACGTGCTCCCGGTCGCTCGCCGAGAGCAGGATCGGCTCCAGGCCGAGGTTCTGGAAGTCCGCGAGCAGACGCTCCCGCCGCTCCTCGTTCTGGGCCCGGCGCCGCTCCGCCTCGCCGGCGCGGAGGCGAACCGGGCGCACCCTGCCCTCGGCGTCGGCGAGCGGAACGAGCACGGAGCCGACCGGCGGGAAGCTGCCTTCCCACGCCGGATCCTGGATCACGACGGGCACGATGTCCCAGCGGCGCTCGATCGCGCGCGTCCACGCCTCGCGCGGCGGCGAGACGAGGAAGTCCGAGAGGACGAACAGGAAGCTCCCCGCCGGCACCGACCTGCGGTGCCCGCCCAGGAAGTCGAGCGCGCGGGCGAGGTTGTCCGCCGGAGCCCTGAAGGCCGGGAAGGAGAGGTGGCGCTCGCTGATCTCCCAGAGCTCGCCGTGACTCTGCGGCCGGCGCCAGAACGGCTCCTCCTCGCCGGTCGCGTAGTCCAGGTAGCCGATGAACCCCCGGGCCTTCGCCGCGCTCTCGGCGATCAGCTCGGCCGCCGCCCGCACCGCCTCGTGCTTGTGCAGGAAGGGCAGCTCGGGCGGGAACAGGGCCATCTCGGGCCTGCGGTCGCAGACGATCACGACGCGCGGCGCCTCGTCGGCGAAGTGCTCGCGCACGATGAAGGCGTCGTCGCCCCGCGCGGAGGAGAGGCGGGCCGAGGCCCCCCAGTCGATTGTGTCGACGTCGTCCCCGGGCTGGTAGGGCCGTGAGCCTGCGACGTCCGAGCCGGTGCCCCGGCGGGCGCTGTGCATGGCGCCGAAGGCCAGCCCGACGAGGCGCCGTCTCGGCAGCAGCGGAAAGGTGAGGTCCCCGAGCGGCACCCCGGCTCTTCGCTAGGACAGGGGCTCGTCGTCGAGGAGCGCCGGCGGCGGCGCGATCCGCAGGCAGTCGCGACGGAAGTCCGCGAGTGCCTGCGTCCAGCCCAGCCTGCGCGCCTCGGCGAGCGCGGAGGGCGTGAACACGAGCCGGTGTCCGAGGACGGGCAGGAAGAGCTCCTCGACGTCCGCCGGCGTGACGTAGTCGCGGCCGGACAAGAGCGCCCAGGCCCGGACCGCCCGCTCGAGCGCGAGGCTGCCGCGCACCGACGCGCCGATCGCCACGTGCTCGTGCTCGCGGGTCGCGCGGACGAGCTGCACGATCCACCGTCCGACGAGCGGGTCGACGTAGACGTCGGCGACCGCGTCCTGCAGGCGCTGCACCTCTTGGACGGTGACGACGGGCGCCAGGTGCTTCAGCGGATGGCCGTCGCGCTGGTCGTAGATGATGCGGAGCTCCTCCTCCTCGCCCGGGTAGCCGAGCGCCGTCTTCAGGAAGAAGCGGTCGAGCTGCGCCTCGGGCAGCGGAAAGGTGCCCTCGTGCTCGATCGGGTTCTCCGTCGCGAGCAGGAGGAACGGATCCGGCAGCTGGCGCGTGACGCCGTCGACCGTGACCTGCCGCTCGGCCATCGCCTCGAGCAGGGCGGATTGGGTCTTCGGCATCGCCCTGTTCACCTCGTCGACGAGGACGACGTTCGCAAAGATCGGCCCCGGGCGGAACTCGAAGTCGCGCACGCGCTGATCGAACACCGAGAGCCCGGTCACGTCGGTCGGCTGGAGGTCGGGGGTGCACTGGATCCGCGCCGGCGTCGCGCCCTCGATGCTCTGCGCGATCGCGCGCGCGAGCACGGTCTTGGCCGTTCCTGGCACGTCCTCGAAGAGCACGTGGCCACCGCAGGCGAGCGCGGCCAGCACGAGCTGGATCTCGGGTCGCTTGCCGTGGACGACCGTTTCGATGTTGTCCACGAAGCGATCCGCGAGCGCCCCCGCGTCCTGCAGGCGCGCCGCGCCGCTCCGGCGCTCGACCTCGACCTCAGCCATCCTGGGAGGAGTCTAGGCGCCCGCGGGCGGCCGGAGAACGCGCCGGGGAGGGAGTCCGCACAGACACTTAGACGTCGAAACCGAGGCCTCGGCAGTCGCGCTACTCCCGCCGTCCGAGCGGGAGACCGCCCTCGAGCTCGCCGCTCGCACGGGCTTGCCGATCTTCGTCGCGGCGGACGTGCTCGCCGCCGTCGGCTTCCCGACCCTAGAGGTTGAAGCGGACGTTCAGGACGTCGCCGTCCTGGACGACATAGGTCTTGCCCTCGAGGCGCTGCAGGCCGCGCCGCGCCGCCTCGGCGTGCCCGCCTGCCTCCACGAGGTCGTCCCAGCGGATCACCTCGCAGCGGATGAAGCCGCGCGCGATGTCCGAGTGGATCGTGCCCGCGGCCTCGAGCGCGCTTCGGCCGTCGCGGAGCGTCCACGAGCGCGTCTCCTTCTCGCCGGCGGTGAAGAAGCTGATCAACCCCAGCGCGTCGAAGAGCCGCGTCACGACCGCGCCGAGGGCGGACGGTCCCTCCCGGAACGCCGCAGCCTCCTCCGGGTCGAGCTCCGCCAGCTCGGCCTCGAGCTTCGCGTCGATCCCGCCCGGGCCGTTCTCGACGGCGATCAGCGGCTTCGTCGTCAGGGGCTCGAGCTCGCCCGGCAGCTCTCCGCCGAGCTCGCGCAGCGTTCCGCCCGCGTCGAGGTGGGCGAGGAGCCGGTGCAGCTCCTCGAGCTCGCGGCGGAGGGCCGGGTCGCCCGACTTGGCGGTCTTCGTCACGCGCTCGAGGCGTCGCTCCACGTGGTCCCGGTCGGCGACGAGCAGCTCGAGCTCGATCGTCTCCAGGTCGCGCGCCGGCTCGGCATCGGGCGCAAAGCCGTTCGCGACCGCCAGGATCGCGTCGACCTGGCGCAGGTTGCCGAGGAGCGCGGGGCCGGTGCCGGGGACGTCCACGACGCGGACAGCGGCGGGGGTGATCTTGCGGGCGCCCACGACGCGGGCCACCCGATCGAGCCGCTCGTCGGCGATCGGGGCCATGCCCACGTTCGACTTCTCGCTCACCGTCGCGTAGGCGGTGATCTCGGCGCCCGCCTGCGTCAGCGCGTTGAAGAGCGTCGTCTTGCCGGAGTTCGGCAGTCCCACGATGCCGATCTCGAGCCCCACCCGGCCATCAGTCTAGAACGGATAGGGCGCGAGGCCCCAAGCGGCGGTTCCGTACCAGACCCCGAAGGCGAGGCTCGCGAGGCCGAGCACCGGGACGACGCTGTCGAAGGCGGCTCGCACGGGCCTGCTCACGAGGGTCAGGCCGAACCCGGTCGAGAGGACGGCCATCGAGACCGCGGTGAAGAGCGCGAGCAGGACGAGCGAGACGACCGCGAGCGCCGTCGAGTCGATCGAGGCGAGGAGCAGGACGCCGACCCCTGCGCTGCCGCCGACGCCGTGGACGAGCCCGATCGCGAAGGCCCCTCTGCGTGTCCGGATCCGGTGCGGGTGGGCGTGCACGGGGGACGCGGCGTGGCCGTGCACGTGCGTGTGGCGCTCGGCGCCGTGGCCGTGCTCGTGCACGTGGAGGGCGCGGCGGCGCCAGAGGACGAGCAGTCGGACGGCGAGCAGCACGATTACGAGCGCGATCGCCGTCTCGGCAGCCTGCTGCACTCGCTGCGGCAGGTAGGCGTTGAGCAGCAGCACGGGTAAGCCGAAGGCGAAGAGGGTGAGGCCGTGCCCGAGACCCCACGCGAGGCCGAGCTCGCCCGCGCGGCGCCCGGCCCGCCTGTCGCCGCTCGCCACGAGCGTGGTCACGGCAGCCACGTGGTCCGGGTCGGTCGCGTGCCTGAGGCCGAGCAGGACGGCGACGAGCAGGACCACCCAGATCGAGGCCCCGTCGGAGAGCTCTGCGATTCTGTCGTCCAGACCGAGCACCGTGCCTCCTACCTAGAGGAGCTTCGGGATCGAGCGCACCGTCATCACGAGCCCGAGGCCGAGGATGACGAACGCGCTGACGGCGGGCAGGGCGCGTACCACGGGCCCGTTGAAGCTCATCCGGCGGAAGACGCGCCTGGAGCTCATCGCGAGCAGGCCGATGCCGGTGATCACGGCGGCGAGGCCGACGCTGAAGGCGACGATCAGGAGCATCCCGTAGGCGACGCGGTGAAGCTGGATGGCGGCGAGCAGGACGACGAGCGCAGTCGGGCACGGCAGCAGGCCTCCCGAGACGCCGACCGCGACGATGCCGCGCAACCCGCTGCCCGGCTCCGGCACGTGGGAGTGGCCGCCGTGGCCGTGGTCGTGCGGATGCTCGTGCTCGTGCGGATGCTCGTGCTCGTGGGGATGGGCGTGGTCGTGACCGTGACCCTCGTGCTCGTGGCCGTGCGGCTCGTGGGAGTGCCGGTGACCCTGCTCGCGTCGAGGGCCGCGGCGGAACCAGTCGAGGATTCGCACGCGCAGCACGGCGACGCCGACGGCGACCACGAGCAGGGCGGCGACGAGGTTGAGCCAGGGGTAGAGCTCGTCGGGGACGATGAACTCCGACAGCGCGAGCGTGACCAGCCCGAGCGCGAAGACCCCGAGCGTGTGGGTCACCGTGACGATGCCGCCGAGCAGGAACGCGTGCCGCGGCCGCGAGCGGGAGCCGACGAGGTAGGCGCCCACGATCGACTTTCCGTGGCCCGGGCTGAACGCGTGCGCGGCGCCCCAGAACATCGCGACGGCGAGCGAGAGCAGGTAGATGCCCGGACCGACGTCGTCGCGCGAGATCAAGGACGCGAAGCCGCTGTCGACCCTGGGTGCGACGCGGACCGGCGCGTTGGCAGCGGCGCCGAAGGCGGGGACGACCGGCGCGCCGTCCCCCGGCTCGACCGACGCGCGTGCCCTCGTCACCTCGAGCGGGCTCTCGAGCGAGTCCTTCGGATAGACGCGCAGGCGCTCGCTCACGGTGTCGTCGGGCACCGTCGAGTCCGCGATCCGCGCGCCGGCGTCGCTGCGGATCACGATCTCCCGCCAGCCGAGCCGGCCCGAGAAGTTGCCGTCCGTGTAGGCGATCCCCGCCGCCTCCTCCGGGATCGACCCGGCGTCGTAGACGACCTCGAGCCGCGTCGTCACGAGTCCGCCCACACCCGGCGGGAAGGCGAGGCGGTGGCGCAGGGGGCGGAGCGGCCGCGCCTCGCCGTCGACCGACAGCGAGACCCTTCGGGCCAGCCGCGCGGCGAGCTCGCTGCCGTAGCGGTCACGGCCGAGCCGTCGCAGCTCGCCGCGCGCCTGCACGGTCGGGATCTCCGCGAGGTCGAGCACGTAGAGCACGAAGAGACGGTCTCCGGAGGCGCTGATCTCGCTGTAGCGATTCGTGGTGAAGTTGCCGAGCGGGTGAGCGACGGCGGCGACGGGAGCCGCGAGGGCGGCCAGGGCGGCGAGCAGCACGAGGACGCGCTTCATGCGAGTGCCTTCCGCGCGACCGGCGCCCAGAGGAGCGAGAAGTGCGGGTTCTGCCGCAGGGCTCTCGAGAACCAGCGCCTGGCGGCGGGCTCGCGGCCGAGGCAGCGCTCGATCATCCCGCGGTGGAAGAACTTGAGCGCGTCGAGCGTCCCCAGCCGGAGGGCGCGCTTGGAGGAGCGCAGCGCCTCACCGCAATGGCCGGTCCGCTCGAGCGCCCAAGCGAGCACGTCGTCGGCGTCGATGCTCGGCCGGTCCGCGTGCGCCCGGCGTGCGAGCGCGAGCGACTCCCCGAGGCGGATGCCGTGGTCGACGTTGAAGAGGGCTGTCTCGAGGTCGGTCTTGACGCCGTTCGCCACGAGCAGGCGCCCGATGGCGTCGATCACGTCGTACTGCTCCTGCGCCGCCTGCCGGTCGCCCTGCGCCGCGTGGAGGTCGCCGAGCGTGGTGACGAACTGCGGCAGCGGGACCGAGTCGGACGCGCGCCGGGCGTAGGCGATCGCCCGCGCGGGCCGGCCCTCGGCCTGCTCGACCGAGGCGAGCGCGTCGAGCGCGTACACGTATCCGGGAAAGGCCCTGAGCGCGGCGCGGTACTCACGGCCGGCGGCCGCGACCTCCCCGCGGGCCCAGTGCAGCTTGCCGAGCTCGACGCGCGTCCAGGCAGTCGGCTCCGGCTGTCCGGTGGCGGGGCCGAGCGCGAGACGCATCGCATCGAGCGCGCCCCCCTGGTCGCCGAGCAGCTCGCGTGCGTAGGCGACGCGCGCGTAGGCGCCGAGGCTCGGCCTCAGACGGGCCATCGTGTCGAAGGCCCGAAACGCCTCGTCGTAGCGGCCGAGCTGGACGAGCGCGTCGCCGATCACGCCGTAGTTCCGGGCGGTCGTCGGCGAGATCCTGCGGGCCCGCCGTCCGAGCGCGAGGCCCTCGCGAAACCGGTGCCGCGTCAGCGCGAGCGAGGCGAGGCCGCTCGTCGCGAGCAGATCGCGCGGCGAGCGCTCGAGGGCTTGCCGCAGCACGTCCTCGGACTTGGGATAGAAGGCGGGGTCGGCCGTCTCGCGGGCGCGCTGCTGGTAGGCGAGGCCGAGGAGCCCGAGCGACTTCACGTCGTCGGGGCGGGCGCGGACGTCGGCCTGGAGCTTGGCGACGATCCCCGCGGTGTTTCCCGCGCTGAAGCCCGAGAGCGCCCGGCTCGCGGTCGCCTCGACCCGGTCCGGCGTCGCCGGCTGCGCCGACGGAGATCCGTCGGCGAGCGTGCCGCCGAGGAGCGTGGCGACCACCGCCGCGCTTCCCGCCGCCAGTCCGAGTGCGATTCGTCCTTTGCTCACGTGTCTCCTGGGTTTCTTCGACCGGGAGGGCCCGTCGCTTGACGGGCCCTCCGACGGTCGTCTCGGGTTACGAGGCGTGGTGCAGGTGCTCGTAGCCCTGATGAGGCGTCCCGAGGTACGGGAACGTGTCGAGGAACTCGACGTCGTTCTCGTCCACCCCGTCGCCGAGTGTGTTGTTCGGGCTCAGGTTGCAGAGCCCGAGCGCCTTCGCGAGGATCGGGCCGTAACCGCAGGCGACCGCCCGGAGCTCGATGTCGGTGACGTCGTCCGCGAGCCGGCGACCGTTCGGCCAGCCTTGGAAGTCGCCCTCGAGCACCGCGAGCGGGCTCGGATGGGCCGCAGGCGGGATCGTGAAGTTCAACCGCAACAGGTCTGCCTGCCTCGGCCCCGTGAAGTTGAGCGTCGGGATCCCGGTCAGGAACACGGCAGCGAGGTCGTCACGGCCGCTCGTCGGGGTGTCCGGAAGCGCCGGATAGAGCAGGTTGACGAGCCCGGCCGGCTCGGGCGCCAGGGTGCGGCCGGCGAACTGCGCGTCGTCGGCCGGATCCTGGCTGTTCCAGAAGTCCTTCCGGCTCAGCGGAATCTGGATCTCGTTCACGAGCGGGTTCCCGAGGCGGGAGACCTGCACCCACGAGCCGGCGGTGCGCGGGGCGCGACCCTTGCTGCTCAGCACCCTGATCGACTGGCGGCTCGCGCTCGCGTAGACGCCGATCGTCTTGTTCGGCGCCGCTGCGAGCTCGGAGATCGGCACCTGGATCGCGATCGAGTTGACGTTGAAGCCGCCGACCCCGTCGACGCCGAAGTCGTCGGCCAGCGGGATCAGGTGGAACGGATTGAACGGCCGCAGGCCGGCGAGGTCGAAGATCGAGCCGACGTCGACGAAGAACGGGTCGTCGCGCTGTCCGGCGAAGACCGCGGTGCCACCGACGCCGAGCGGGAGGTCGCGGACCGCATCGAGCGCCACCTCTTCGTAGTCGGGCGTCGAGCGGGGACCGATGTTCGCGGGCGGAACCGGCAGGCCCTCGGCGATCACCTCGGCGCCTTCGCCGCGCGTGACCTTCGTCACCGAGTAGAACTGACGGAGGTTCCAGTCCTCGTCGGCGAGCGAGGTGATCGGGCCCGTGTTGTAGAGGAACGTCTCCCTGCTGTCACGGATGTCCGTGCGGAAGCGGAAGCGGTAGGTGATGTCCCACCGGGCGTCCCCGTCGTTGTCGACGTGGATCTCGTAGCGGACCTTGTCGTCGAAGTTGTAGAAGTTCGGACCGCCGGCGGGCTCCTGGAATGGCAGCCAGTTGGCGATCAGCGTGACCGAGTCCGGCCGGTCCGGGCTCACGAACGCGTAGACGTCCGTGTTGTCGGCGGTCGGGTCCTGCGTGATGAGCGGTGCCTCGCGATGGCTCGAGGCCGTGGCGGCCTCCGGAGCGGGCCCGCGGGCGACGGCCGCCGCGAGCGCGGCCGCCAGACCGAGTACGAGGATCCCGACGAGTAGCAGCTTCCCTTTCAAGAGCGTCTCCCTCTGGTCAATGCTGGTGGTGGCGAAGGTACGGGGCGGCGCCGTCGGTGCCGGCGGTCAAGCAGCCGGGGCCGCGGCGGGCAAGCTTGTTCGCGAAGGACAACCTCCTTCCGCATGGGGGGACCTTGCTTCGTTCTCCTCCCCGATTCGGTTCGAGCCGGTGGGCTAGGAGCCGAACCCCACCCTGCTCTCGCGCGCGAAGCGCTTGACGTAGAGCACGCGGCGCAGCGCGACCGTGTAGTGACCGTCGTCGGCCTCGAGCTGGATCGTCTCCTGCGTGCCTTCGGCGAGCGCTCGCTCGAGCTCGTCGGCGGTCTCCGCGGGCACGATCGTCCCGACGATCCCGCCGCCGTCGAAGGAGAGCTCGATGCGCACGCGGGCCTCAGCCACGCGAGACGACCTCCGCGAGGACGCCGTGCACCGCGTGCGGATGGACGAAGGCGACCTCGAGCCCGAACAGGCCCTCGCGCGGCTCGGAGTCGATCAGCTCGACCCCCTGCTCGGCGAGGTCGGCGAGCGTCGAGCGAAGATCGTCCACCTCGTAGGCGACGTGGTGCATCCCCGGCCCGCGCTCGGCGAGGAACCTGCCGACCGGCGTCTCCTCGGCCAGGGGAGCGAGGAGCTCGACGCGATCCTGCCCGACCAGCACCGCGGCGGCGTCGACGCCCTGGTCGGGGACGGCCTCGCGGTGCTCGAGCGCCGCGCCGAAGAGCCGGGCATACGTGGCGAGCGCCTCGTCGAGATCGTCGACGGCGACGCCGAGGTGGTGGATCCCGCGCGCCCGCATCGGCGCGATGCTACACCGGCCCCGTGGGACGGAAGCGCGCTATGAGGCGGCGGAGCCGCTCGAGGCGGCATCCACACGCGCACCGACCGCGCGATCGATGCGGATGTCGCCGCTCACGGTCTTGACGCGGAGCTCCACGAGGGGCGCGTCCTGCCCCGGCGGGCCGTCGCTCGCGAGGAGTTCCGAGACCGTGTCGCCGCTCAGCGAGTGCACGTCCATCCAGACGCTCGCCCCCCTGCGGACGGCGACGCCGATGTCGCCCGAGACCGCCTGCAGAGAGATCGAGCCGGCGTTCACGGCGGCGAAGTGCTGGTCGCCGGAGACCGTGACCGCCTCGACGGGGCCGAGCGCGTCCTCCACCCGCAGGTCGCCGGACACCGTGTGGGCCCGCAGCGCCCCCTCGACATGACCGAGGGAGACGTCGCCGGAGGTGGTCTGGATCTCCGCGCGACCGCCGACACGCCGGATCTCGATGTCCGAGCTGACGCCCTGGACCTCCGCGTCGCCGGCGACCTCGTCGGCCTCCACGTCGCCCGAGACCGACTTCGCCGTCAGCGAGCCGAGCCGGCCCTGCAGCTCGAGATCGGCCGACCGCGTTCTCACGAAGAGGCGCACGCCCTGCGGGCACCGGACCCGGAGCTCGAACTGGGGGCTCCGGCCGAAGAGCCCTCGCCGCTCGGGCACCTCGACGAGCAACTCGCCGGCGCCGCCCGGCTCGCGCAGCTCGACGCGGCTGTCGGCGAGCAGGCTCCGTGCCGCCTCGTCGAGCGGTCGCAGCTCGAGCTCGGTTCGGTCCGTGTCGATCGCCTCGACGCGGATGGATCCGGCAGCGAGGCGCACGTTCAGGGAGAGAGGCCCCGGCGTGGCGAAGCTGCGCTCGATCGTGCCGCTGCTCACGGCGTGTCCAGGCGGGGGTCGACGCTGCGGGCGAGCGCGTGCACGATCCACGTCTCGGAGGGGAGGCCCTCGAGCCTCGCCGAGGCCTCCACACGGCGGCGCAGCCCGTCGGGCACGCGCAGCGAGAGGCGCTCGGTGCGGGCGGGGGACGAGGCGCTCCGTTCCCGGGGCGCCGGCCTGCCGGACTCGGGCCAGGCCACGGAGCCGAACAGGAGGGAGTAGATGGCCATGGGTGCTCCTTTCAGCTTCGTGCGAAGCCGGTGATGCGCCGGCCCCTGGGCGGGCGCGGGTCGATGCTGCGTCCGATCACCTGCACGAGCCAGGCGTTGACGGAGACCCCTTGACGCGAGGCCACCGCCTCGACCGTCGCCTTCAGGCCCTCGGGGAGGCGGAGGGTGATCCGGGCCGAGTAGGCCTCGTCCCCGCCCGCCGGTCCGGGAGCCGCGGCCTCCTCGACGTAGACGAGGGAGGGATCGCCGCCGGCGAGGCGCACCTCGACGCGGCCCGAGGGCAGCTGCGAGCTCAGCTCGTGGGCAGCCTCGGTGACCGCCTCGAGCATGCGCAGGCGGAGCGACGACTCGAGGGCGGCGCTGATGCGCTGGGCGACCTCGGCCGCCTGCGCGTCGCCCACCGCGGCGAGTGCGCCGAGGTCGCTCTGGAGCGCGTCGAGATGGGACGAGAGCTGCATGGCGTCGACTATGACATCACTCTGATGTCATGTCAAGCGCACTATGACTGCAGCGCTAGTCGGGCATGGGCAGCGCGCGCACCGTTCCGACCGTCTCGCTCGACCGCGACTCCGGCTCGATGTCCGCGAGCAGGGCCTCGAGCTCCTCCCGCACGAGCGTCTCCTTCTCGAGCAGCGCCTGCGCGACGCGGTCGAGCGAGGCGCGGTGCTTCTCGAGCAGGCGGATCGCGTCCGCGAACGCGTCGTCGGTCAGGCGCGCCTGCTCGTAGTCGCGCAGCCGCTTCGTCTCCTCCGAGAGCGCGTAGTTGTCGGCGCGCAGGGTGCGCGAGGCGACCTCGTCGGACATGCCGTACTCGAACACCATGCGCCGGGCCAGCTCCGTCACGCGCTCCAGGTCGTTCGCCGCGCCGTTCGTGACCCGGCCGAAGACGACCTGCTCGGCGGCCCGGCCCGAGAGGTACACCTTCATCATGTCGATCAGCTCCTCCCGGGTGTGGAGGTAGCGCTCCTCGCTCGGCAGGTTCAGCGTGTAGCCGAGCGCATGGCCGCGGGAGACGATCGTCGCCTTCTGCACGGGCATCATCTCGCCCATCAGGAAGGACATGACCGCGTGCCCGGCCTCGTGGTAGGCGAGGATCCGCTTCTCCTTCTCCGTCACGACGCGCCGCTGCTGGAGGCCCGCGACGACGCGCTCCATCGCACCGTCGAAGTCGGCCATGCGGATGTACTGAAGGCGCTGCCGCCCGGCGAAGATGGCCGCCTCGTTGGCGATGTTGGCGAGGTCGGCGCCCGTCAGTCCGGCCGTCTGTCGCGCGATCGTCGACAGCTCGACGTCCGAGGCGAGCGGCTTGCCGCGCGTGTGGACGCGGAGGATCGCCTCGCGCCCCGCGACGTCCGGCGGCGAGACGAGCACCTGCCTGTCGAAGCGGCCGGGGCGGAGCAGCGCCGGGTCGAGATCCTGCAGGCGGTTCGACGCGCCCATCACGACGACCTGCTCGCGCGACGAGAAGCCGTCGAGCTCGACGAGGAGCTGGTTCAGCGTCTGATCCTGCTCGCGGTTGAAGCCGTGACCCGTGCGCGCGGCCCCGACCGCGTCGAGCTCGTCGATGAAGACGATCGCCGGCGCCTTCTTGCGCGCCTCGGCGAAGAGCTTGCGGATCCGCAGCGCCCCGAGACCGGCGAACATCTCGACGAACGCCGAGGCGCTCTGCGAGTAGAAGGCGGCGCCCGACTCGTTCGCGAGCGCCTTGGCGAGGAGCGTCTTGCCCGTGCCGGGCGGCCCGTAGAGCAGGATGCCCTTGGGCACGCGCGCGCCGAGCTGCTCGAAGCGCTTCGGCGAGCGGAGGAAGTCGACCACCTCCTGCAGCTCCTCCTTCGTCTCCTCGACCCCCGCGACGTCCTCCCAGGTGACCGACGTGCTCGAGTTGGGCTGGAGCGCGTGCGAGCGCGTCCGCGGCATGTACTGCAGCGTGCGCCACAGGAGGTACACGATGAGCATGAAGAGGATGATCGGCAGCCAGGTGAGCGCGATGTCACCGGCACGGTCGAACCAGGCTGCGATGTCCACGCGGGACCCATCGGCAGGGAGCGTCGAAAGCTGAACCCGTCCGGCAGTCGGCCCGATGTCTCGTCAGCGCGTGCGCACGGCGACGATGGCCGCGCTCTCGGGCGTCGCCAAGAGCTCGACCGCCGCGAGGCGCGGGTGCTCGAACAGGAAGCTCCGCGCCTCGTCGAGGCCGGGGCGTCCAGGCGTGAAGTCGTCGACGACGAGCGTGCCGCGGGGCCCGAGGAGCGCCACCGCGGCCTCCCCGTCCTGCGCCGGTCGGTGCTTCCAGTGGCCGCCGTCCAGGAAGAGCAGGTCGAACGGCGCCTCTGCGGGCAGAAGCTCGCGCCAGTCGCCGGCGAGCACGCGGACGTCGGGATCGTCGCGGAAGAGGTTGCTCGCCGCGGCAGCCCGCTCCGCGTCGAGCTCGACCGTGACGAAGGGGACGCCGGGGTCGAGCGCGGCGGCGATCCAGGCGCTCGCGACGCCGTAGCCCGTGCCGATCTCCGCCACGCGCCCGCGGCCGCACCCGGCGGCGAGCACGTGCAGGAGACGACCCACCTGAGGGATCGAGGAGCGCCCGAAGCCGTGCTCGGCCGCGAGGGCTCGCGCCCGGGCCGCAAGCGGCGGCTCGTCCACCTACAGCCCTGCGAGGACTGCGTCGACGGTCGTGAAGGAGACGCCGCGCTCGCGCCAGGTCGCGGTACAGGCCGCGACGCGGGCCTCGTCGAGTCCCCGCGAGGCGTCCTCGACGAACAGGACGCGGCGGCCGCGCCGCAGCAGGCCCGTGACCGCGGCGTCGTTGCAGACGTCCGTGGCGACGCCGAAGAGGATCACCTCGTCGGGATCGAGCGCGTCGAGCACCGGGTCGGCGTTCGGGTTCGAGAAGGCGCTGAAGGTCTTCTTCAGGAGCAGGAGCTCGCGCCGGCCCTCGATCAGCGCCGGGACGAGCCCCGGCGGGAAGGGCACGTGGGCGAGGGGCAGCGGGTCCGAGAGCCGTGTCTCCGGGACGCGCTCGGCGCCCCCCGTGCCGCGCAGGCAGTGGGGCGGGTACGTGTCGACGAAGTCGGCCTGCTCGGCCGGGACGATCTCCGGGTCGGTCAGCTCGTGGTCGTCAGCGGAGGCGACGTGGACGAGGCCTGCCGCCCGCGCCGCCGCCACGAGCCGTCCCATCGCGGGCGCGGTCTCCTCCGCGCCGGGGACGTAGAGCTTCCCCCCGGGCAGCATGAAGTCGACCTGCGTGTCGACGTCCCAGAGGATGCGCCGCGGGGAGTCAGGCAACGAGCTCGAGCCGCGGGTTGGGCCGGTAGCGGCGCCCGACCTTCGCGGACCCCAGGCCGTCGGTCAGGACGATGTCGCCGGTGAAGTCGTTGTCGCCGCGGATCAGCGACGAGCCGATGCCGTAGGAGTCGACCGGCACGCCGAGCTCCTCGAAGGCGTGGATGCGCTCGGCGTTGAAGCCGCCCGAGGCGACGATCCGGACACGCTCGAAGCCCGAGCTGTCGAGTCCCTCGCGCACCTTCCAGACGAGGCGCTGGTTGACGCCGCGGGGATCGAAGTCTCCGAGCTCGCCCCACAGCGAGCGATCGACGAGCTGGCCGGCGGTGTCGAGCCTGACGCCCCAGAGCCTGTCGCCGAGGGCGCGCGCGACGTCGAGCGACGTCCTGACGGAGTCGTTGTCGAAGTCGACGAGCACGACCACGTTCAGCTCGGGCGGAGCCCACTCGGCGAACTTCGTCGCGGCCAGCACCGTGTTGCCGCCGTAGGCCGCGATCAAGGCGTGCGGGACGGTGCCGACGCCGCGTCCGCCCCACCAGGAGGCCTGGGCGTCCGAGGTGACGCCGATCGTGGCGCCGATCGTGGCGCCGGCGACGTAGGCCGCCCAGCCGTCGCCCGTCTGGATGCGGTGGTGGTCGTGGCGGGCCGCCATGAAGATGATGGGCTTGCCGTTCGCAGCCTCGAGCACCCTCGTGACGTTCGTCGAGATCAGCGTGCGCCGGGAGAGCACGCCGAGGTAGACGGTCTCGAGATGGGCGAAGAGCGTGTAGTCGCCCTCGATCGTGAGGGCGGTCTCCCACGGCTCCAGGCGGTCGCCGTCGTAGAGGGCGTGCACCGTCAGCTCCTCCCAGTCGTGCGCGCAGAGCTTGAGGATGGCGATCGCCTCGTCCATGCCGCCGAGCACGGCCTCCTTGCGCTGGAAGACCTGCATCACGACGCGCGGGCGGCGCGCGTCGGCGAGGAGCGTCTCGCGGGCGTGGTTGAAGTAGGCGTCGGTGTAGTAGCCGTCCCGCATCTTCTCGACCGGCAGGTCGAAGATCTCGGGCGGCAGCCGCGCGGTTCTAGCCCCGGTCGCCACCCGGCTCCAGGCCGAGACAGGCGGCGAGCGCCGCTTCCGCCACCTCCAGCTGCTCGGGCGAGGGCTCCGCGGTCGCGAGCCGGTGCTGGAACTCGTGGCCCGGTCTCGCGAGCGCCCGGGCGAGCCGGCTGTCGGGATGGCGCGTCATCCAGCCGAAGATCTCCGTGGAGACGGCGACGGCGCCGAGCTGCGCGGCGAGCCGGGCGGGCGCGCGGAGCGGCGGCGGCACGAGAGCGCTTGCCGCGTACTGGCCGAGCGCCGTCGTGGCGAGGATCGGCCCGACGAGGTGGGTGCCGCAGCGCTCGTGCTCCCGCGCGCGGGGCTCGTCGTGCTCGTAGCTCCCGATCGAGACGTGCTCGGCTCCGTGGTAGGCGGCGAGCTCCCCGCCACGCAGCGCGAAGGCGGCCGGCGCGAGCGAGAGCAGGCCGCTCATCAGCTCCTGGGCGGCCGGCCCGAGCCGCGAGCCGCGCACGAGCCGGACGGCGACGCTCGAGCCGAGCATCGCGGCGAGCACCTGTGGCCGCTCGAACGGGAGTCGCGCCTCGGGCAGCGCCCGGCGCAGCTCCGGGAGGAGCGAGAAGGCCTCGAGGAGCCGCGCGGGCCCGCGCAGGAGCGGGTTGCGGACGCCCGAGGCGACGAAGCGCTTGCGCGCGGAGGCGACCTTCACCTCGCCGTCCGGCAGGCGCACCGCGCAGGCCCAGGAGGTCGGGCCGTGCACGAGCACCCCGTTCGGGAGGGCCATGCCGCCGAGGCGGATCCGCTCGCGCGCCATCTCCTTCGAGGTTATCGACTCGCAGTCGGATTCTGTCGTGCGCGAGCCCGAGAGAGCCGGTCAGGCCTTGCCGCCGGCCGCCCGGCGCAGCGCCGCCTGCAACGCGCCGGCCGCCTCACCCGGGCTGCCGTCTCCGACCACGCGCCGGTCGAGGCGCACGACGGGCATCAGCTCGCGCACCGACGACGAGGTGAAGACCTCGTCGGCTTCCCGCAGCTCGTCGAGGCCGAAGGCTCCCTCCCGCACCTCGTAGTCGAGCCGCGGGGCCTCCTCGAGCAGCGCCGCGCGCGTCACGCCGGCGAGGATGCCGAGGTCGAGACCCGGCGTCCGGAGCTCGCGCCCGCGGCGCCACCAGACGTTCGTGACGGGGCCCTCGAGCACGATGCCGTCCGCGTCGACGAAGAGGGCGTCGCCGCCGCCCTGCCTGCGTGCCTCCGCCTCGGCCGCCATGTTGACGGCGTAGCTCGTCGACTTGACGCCGCCGAGGAGCCACGGCGCGTCGGCCTTGATCCCGAGCAGCGAGATCAGGTGGATCCCGCGCCCGCGCAACTCCTCGA
>JACCZA010000125.1 GCA_013696185.1 Actinomycetota bacterium | reverse complement strand
GGCAGGGACCTACGGGGAGGTAACCGCCGGGCAGGTGGCCCCGGTGCAGACGATCCGTCCCTGCACCGCGGGGCTCAGCGGCGTCGCCGCCTCGACGTAGTCGGCGAGCGTCTGATCCATCAGGTCGCGCGTGGTGATGCGGCTGGACACGATCGGATAGCCGTCGCCACCCTCGGCCATGAAGTCGTTGATGGCCAGGGTGTAGGAGGCGGCCGAGGTCAGGTCGACAGCCGCGCCCGTGCAGCTCCCGCCCGCCGCCTGGCGCACGGCTCCCGTGACGCGGCTGCCCGCCGCCGCGGCGATGTCGTACGTGAAGCAGAGGCCCGAGACCTGCGGGAAGCGGCCGTCCGCCGCGGGCATCCGCGAGACGCCGTTCTCGAGGAAGGCCTTCAGCTCGGCACCGCTCAGCGTGAGCGTCGCCGCCTCGTTGCCGAACGGCAGGACGGTCAGGACCTGCCCGCGCGTGATCAGGAACGGGGGCGGGGTGTACGCCGGGCAGAAGTCGCTCGGGTTGTCCGTCGTCGGGCACGTCAGATCGGCGCGCAGGCCGCCCGAGTTCGTGATCGCGAAGTCGGTCCCGTACGTCGTCCGCAGCGAGTCGGCGACGACGTTGCCGACTCGCGACTCGCAGGTTCGCCCCGCGGTGTTGCCACAGGCGTCGGACCGGGGCACGAAGACGCTAGAGCTGCCCACGACCCGACTCAGGATCGGCGCGAGCTGCCCGTTCAGAGCGTCGATCCGGGCCTGGATCGCCGGGTCCGGCTTCACGCCGATCGCCCACGGCCGGTGGAAGTCGGCGGTCGCGTAGGAGACGTGGCCGGACGGGCGGTCGATCACGAGCACGATCCGCGTGAAGCGGATGCCGCGGCTGCGGTTCTGCGCGAGGAGCGTGTTGTTCGGCCGCTTCGTCACGGTCTGGAAGTCCGCGTGGTCGCCGATCACCGCCGCGACGCTCTCGAGCCCGTCGGTGAGGTCGACGACCGGCCCGGTCGGGCTGCCGAGCGTTCCGCCCGTCGCTCCGAGGTGCCCCAGCGCGACGATCGCGTTGACGCCCTGCTCGCGCAGGCCGGCGACCGTCTGGCGCACGGCCGCGAGAGGCGGAGCCACGTGGAACGGGCCGAGCGAGCCCGGCGAGACGAGCTCCGGCACGTCCGGGTTCGTGAAGCCGACCAGGCCGAGCTTGACCCCGTCGTAGTCGAAGACCTTCGCCGGCGACCACTGCGCCGGCGTGTTGCCGGCAGCGTCGACCACGTTCGCCGAGAGGTAGGGGAACGAGGCGAGCGGGACGATCTCGTTGCGGAAGTAGGCCTCGCCGCGGTCGAAGTTGTGGTTGCCGAGGCCGTCGGCGTCGAAGCCCATGAGGTTCATCAGCTCGATCGTTGGCTTGTCGCCGAAGAAGCTCGAGATCGGCGGTGTCGCGCCGATCGCGTCCCCGGCGGTGACCGTCAGGGTGGGCCCTCGCGCTGCCGAGCGGTACGCGTCGAACCACGGCTTCAGGAAGGCGGCTCCGCCGATCGTGAAGGTGGGGTTGCTCGCACCCGTGCTCGCGACCGTGTCGGCCGCCTCGGAGAGCGGGACGAGCTGCCCGTGGAAGTCGCTGACGTCGAGGATCGTGACCTCGAGCGGCGCCTCGGCCTGGTCGAGCGCGTCGAACAGGATCCGGCCGCTCGCGTTCTGCGGCCCGAGCATGTCCATCAGGTAGGCCATCGTCGGGGCGAGGTCGATCGCTCGCACGTCCTCGACCGGCGTCTCCGACGAGCGGATGCCCGGCCCTGCAGCGACGAAGGTGCCGTGCAGGTTGACGTTGTGCTCGAGGTCGACGAGGTCGGGGAGGTAGCCGTGCTGCCCGAAGAACTGCGACGGGGCGATCCGCTTGCCCGGGCTCGCGGCATCCCACTGGTAGGGCGGCCGGAGGACGACGACGACGTCGCCGCTGCGGCTCGGGTGGAGCGCGTCCGTCCCGTCGACGTCGCGCAGCTCCTCTTTCCTGAAGATCTTGAGCACCACCTGCTTGCCCGGGTTGGCGGAGTCGGCGAGGCCCTGGAAGGCCGTGACGATCCTCGTGCGCACCGCTTCGTACTCGGCGGCGGGGACGACCCCGCCCGGGTCGCGACCTTCGAGATTGACGTAGAACTGGGCGGTTCCGCCCGCCCAGCAGGCCTTCACCTGGGTGGGCGCCCCGCCGACGCGGCAGTTCGAGGTCTGCGCGGTCCCCTGCAGACCCGCCTCGGCGAGCACCGTCCCGGCGTTGACCGCGTACCACTGCGGCGCGAAGCCATGGTCGGAGGAGGCGAAGACCGTCGTGTCCCTACGGCCCATCAGCTGGCGTCCCAGACGCAGCGTCTGGTCGGCCTCGGCATAGGCGGCGCGGACGTAGCTCAGCCGCTGCGCGACCCGGCGGTCACGCACGCCGTCGGCGTCGAGGTCGTCGAAGTAGGGGTTCGGATCGCCGTCCATGTCCGTCTTCGTGGTCAGGGCCATGAACTGGTGCTGGAACTCGTCGGTGACCGGGTTGCCGAGCATGAGCAGGTCGGGCTGGACGCCGAGCTCGCCGAAGATGTAGCGCA
>JACCZA010000092.1 GCA_013696185.1 Actinomycetota bacterium | reverse complement strand
CCACCGCAGCACGCGGAGGAGATCGGTGCGCGGCAGGCTGATGCAGCCGTTCGTCGGGCGCCCGGTCTGGGCGTGCAGGAAGATCCCCGAGCCGCGACCGGGCACGACCGGACGCAGGTTGAACTCGACGACGGCGAAGTACGGGTACGCGGTGCGGTCCTGCGACAGATCGGGTGTCGTGACGCGGAATGGCGGACGGATACCGCAGCCGACGCGCTGAAAGGTGTTGTAGGCGGGCGAGGAGGCGTCCTCCACCCACCAGTCGCCGCAGCCGACGCGCCTGTACCGGAAGCTCACGCCCGGATTCGGCTCGTTCCCGTACATCGTGGCGGCGATGCGGAAGGTGCCGATCGGCGTCGTGCCGTCACCCTCGTGCCGGTCGCGGCGGACGCCGTTCCACCCGACGCGCGCGGGAAACGGTCCGCCGGCCGCGGCCCAGCAGCGGCCGGAGCGCCGCCAGATCCGGAGGGCTGCGTACGTCGTCCTCGTCGACGCCGCCTCGACGGTGATCGCCTGCGAGGTGCCCTGTGGCAGCTCGAGCCTCGAGGCTGCGTTCGAGGGGCACCCGAGCGCGAGCGCGGCTGCGGCGAGCTGCGAGATGGGGGCGAGCAGCATCCGCCGTCAGAGTACGCTCCCGCCGATGCGCCTGGTCGCGCTGCTCGCCGGAGCGATGCTCGTCCTCGGGGCAACCGCCGCAGCCGCCCCGGCACCGCGCTTCACCGCGACCGTCGCACCCGCCCGGCCGTCGGAGCTCGGCTCCTCCCACCGGGCCGGTTGCCCCGTCGGCCCGGCCCGGCTCGACGTCGTGCACCTCTCGTACTGGGGCTTCGACGGTCGCGCCCACGTCGGCTCGCTCGTCGTTGCCCGGCGCGTGACCCCGGACGTCGTGACGGTCTTCCGCCGTCTGTACGCCGCGCGCTTCCCGATCCGGCGGATGATCCTCGTTTCGGCGTACGGCGGCAGCGACGACGCCTCGATGGCCGCCGACAACACGTCCGCCTTCAACTGCCGCCGCGCGGTCGGCTCGAGCTCCGCCGGGTGGTCGACGCACGCCTACGGCGAGGCGATCGACGTCAACCCGGTCGAGAACCCGTACGTGCTCGGCGCACGGATCCTCCCCCCTGCGGGGAGGGGCTACCACGACCGCACGCGCCGGCGTCCCGGCATGGCGCTCGCCGGGGGGTTACTGGTGGGGGCGTTCGAGGCAGTCGGCTGGAAGTGGGGCGGCCGTTGGGCGCGAACGCCCGACTACCAGCACTTCTCGGCGAGCGGCGGGTGAGCGTGCGGCGGCGAGGGCGAGCCGAACCGGGGCTGCTGCTTGCCCTAGATATCCGGGTCGACGGCGCGCTGCCGCTCGCGCTCCCGCACCCGCTCGAGCGTCTGCCGCAGGAGCGGAAGCTGTGCGAGATCCTTCGCTCGCGCCGAGGCTTCCTTGCTGCGCACGACGTCCGCGAGCGACGCGACGGGTACGTGCACGCCCTCGCCGATACTGAGCCGGCTGGCGTCGCGGCTCAGGTCGTCGAAGCCACGTGTTCCGGCCGGCTGGAAGACTAGATCGAGCTCACCTGCGCTCGTCATCAGTGTCCAGATCCCAGCTTCCGCGAGCATGTCGGCGTCGACCGGGAAGGCGATACCCTCCGGGTCCGACGGCGTGCGAAGCCTCGCGCCGAGCTCTCTGAGCGCCATCGCAAGCCGCCCGAGGTTGGCGTGATCGCGGGAGGGCGTGATGTCGAGGTCGCGCGTGACGATCGGTGCTCCGCTGGCGGCGGCCGCCAGGGCGCCGATCACGACGTAGCTGACGCGGTGACGCTCGAGGACGCGCAGCGCCTCGACGGGATCGAACTCAGTCACGCGACACGCGCCCCCAGAGCCCGTCGATCGCTGCGGCCGAGCCGACTGCGTCAGCGACTCGCTCTGCCGGCGTTCGGTCGAGCGAGCGCTCGATCAACGTCAGGTCGTGGTCCTGGAGGTCCGCGTTCGCGATGTGAAACGTGAGCTCCAGACCGCATGCCCGCACAAGGTTGCGGAGGATCTCGAGGCTCGGCAGCACCTCCCCCCGCTCCCACCGCCCGATCGATGACGTCGGCTTTCCGGCGCGCTGCGCGAGCTCGGCCTGCGAGAGCCCGGACCTGCGCCGCGCTTCGAGAAGGAGATCGCTCGAGACCACCGAGGCGACGCTACCTCAAATATGAGGTCGTCTTCCTACATACCCATCGAGTGGAACCCGGAGTCGACGTAGAACGTCGTCCCCGTGACGTTCGCCGCCTCGTCCGAGAGCAGGAACGCCGCGGCCGCCCCCACGTCATCGGCCGAGATGTGGCGGTGCAGCGGCGCGCGCTCCTCGACGATCGCCTCCATCGTCGGGAAGCCGGCGATCGAGCGGGCCGCCAGCGTCCGCACGGGGCCGGCCGAGACCGCGTTCACGCGCACGTTCTGCTCGCCCAGATCCCACGCGAGGTAGCGGACGGAGGCGTCGAGCGTCGCCTTCGCGACCCCCATCACGTTGTAGTGCGGCACCGCCCGCTCGCCGCCGAGGTACGTCATGGTGACGATCGAGCCGCCGCCGCGCGCCTCGAACAGCGGCTCCGCAGCGCGCGCGGCGGCCACGAGCGAGTAAGCGCTCACGTCGACGGCGAGCCAGAAGCGCTCGCGCGGGGTGTCGACGAAGCGACCCTCGAGATCCTCGGCTGCCGCATACGCGACGGAGTGGACGAGCAGGTCGAGGCCGCCGTCGAAGCGCTCGGCCACCTCGCCGAAGACGCGCTCGAGCTCCTCGTCCGAGCGGACGTCGCAGGACGTGACGAGCGGGCTGTCGACCGTGGCCGCAAGATCGCGCACCGAGCGCTCGATCCGCTCGCCCTGGAACGTGAAGGCCAGCTCGGCCCCCTCGGCAGCGAGTCGCTGGGCGATCGCCCAGGCGATCGAGCGCTTGTTGGCGACGCCGAGCACGAGTCCCCGCTTGCCCTCGAAACGTGCCGCCATCCCCCGCGAGTCTAAGCCAGCCGGAAAGGGGGTTGCGCATGCGGCATGCTCAGTTACCCTGAGAGCCTTGCGCCGCCGCTCGCTCGCCCTCGCTGCATTCGCGGCGCTGATCCTCGCAGTGCCCGCTGCAGCGGATCTGCGGCCGATCACGCGCGCGTTCGGCGAGCTGCAGATACCCCGCGTGCGGGCGGGCAGCATCCAGATTCCCGAGGGGCACGGCAAGGGCCGGATCACGGTGATCGTCCGGCTCGGGCAGCCGCCGCTGGCCCGGGCGGCCCTGAGCTTCTCCTCGACGGCGGGGTCGAGCCGCCTCAGCGTGCGCAGTGCATCCTCCCGGGAGTACCTGGCCGGCCTCGTCCGCGCCCAGGAGACCGCGGCGAGGCAGATCCGCCGGGCGCTCCCCGAGGCAACCGTCGGCCGCCGCTTCCGTGTGCTGCTGAACGGGCTGACCGTCGAGCTCCCGGCACGGAGCCTGCCCGCGCTCGTCCGCCAGCCCTTCGTCACGAGGGTCTACGCGAGCGCCCGTTACTCGCTGACGACGAACGACAGCCCCTCGATCATCGGGGCGCCCGAGATCGCCCGCCTCGCCGGCGCCCGCGGCGAAGGGGTCAAGATCGCCGTGGTCGACGACGGAATCGACCAGACCAACCGCTTCTTCGCTCCCGCCGGGCTGCAGCCACCGCGGGGCTTTCCGAAGGGCGCACGCCGCTGGACGAGCGCCAAGGTGATCGTGGCTCGAGCCTTTCCGGGGCCCGGCTCGGGGAAGGCGGGCCGGCTCGCGGTCGATCCCCGCGTCTCGTTCCACGGCACCCACGTCGCCGGCATCGCCGCCGGCAGCGCAGGCACGACGGCGCCCGCGGGGAACGACCACCCGCGCACGGAGGGGCTCTCGGGCGTCGCGCCCCGCGCGTGGCTCGGCAACTACCGGGTCTTCACCGTGCCGACCCCGCTCGGGCACGTCGCGAACACCCCCGAGATCATCGCCGCCTTCGAGTCGGCGGTCGCCGATGGGATGGACGTGATCAACTTCTCGGGCGGCGGCCCCGCCTCCGAGCCGGCGAACGACGCCCTGATCGAGGCGGTCGCCAACGTCGCTGCGGCCGGCGTCGTGCCGGTGATCTCGTCCGGCAACGACCGCGACGACTTCGGCCTCGGCACCGCAGGCTCTCCCGGATCCGCGCCGGAGGCGATCTCCGTCGCCGCCACCTCGAATGCCCAGGTGTTCGCGCGCGGCCTGCGCGTCGTCTCGCCGGGAGGCACCGAGCTCGGCACCATCCCCTTCAACGCCGTCGGCAGGCCGCCCGCGTCCTGGGCGAGTGCCGACAAGACGCTCGTCGACGTCGGCTCGATCCTCGGACAGAACGGACGGCCGGTCGACCGGCGGCTCTGCGCTCCCGGCCGAGACCCCAACCGGGCCGCGAGCCCGCTGCCTGCCCGGTCGCTGCGCGGGGCGATCGCCCTCGTCTCGCGCGGCAGCTGCACCTTCTTCTCGAAGGCGGAGCGGGCCCGTGCGGCCGGCGCGATCGGCATCGTGCTCGTCGACAACAGAGCCGGCGAGGCGAACGGGATCCCGCTCCAGCTGCCGATTCCGGCCGGGATGGTGGCGGACCTCGACGGGCTGCGTCTGCGCGAGCTCGCCGGGCGGAGCGGCGGCAGACTCGCCCTGCGGGTGGGGCGCTCCTTCGCCCGCATCGAGACGGGCCGGAGCGGGATCGTCACGAGCTTCTCCTCGGCCGGCCCGACGGCGTTCGGCCACGAGCTCAAGCCCGATCTCGCCGCGCCGGGAGGTCAGATCCTCTCCGCCACCCTGCCTGCGGCCGGCGGACCCTTCGCGGTCTTCGACGGCACGAGCATGTCCTCGCCGCACGTGGCCGGGGCCGCCGCCCTGCTGCTCCAGCGCCATCCCGCCTGGACGCCGCGCCAGGTCAAGTCGGCGCTCATGTCGACCGCCGGCCCGGCCTACGGCGACACGGCTCGAACCGGCGAGGCCTCCGTGCTCCTGCAGGGCGCGGGGCTGATCAACGTCGGCCGCGCCGACAATCCCCTCGTCTTCAGCGACCCCGTCTCGCTCTCCTTCGGCGACGTCAGCGTGCTCGCCGGGGCTGCGAGCCGCGCCCGACTCGTGCGCGTGATCGACGCGGGAGGAGGCGCCGGCAGCTGGCAGGTCGAGCTGCGCCCGCAGGCAGCGAGCGCGGGCGCAACGCTCGAGCTTCCCCCCGCGGTCGAGGTGCTACCCGGCGGCGAGGGCCAGCTCGCGGTCGTCGTGCGCGCGGGGGCGGGAGCGGCGGTCGGCGAGAACTACGGGTTCGTCATCCTGCGCCGCGGCGAACTCACACGCAAGATCCCGTATCTCTTCATCGTGACGAGGCCCAAGCTCGCCTCGATCAAGCCGCTCAAGCTGCGCCGCTTCCAGGTCGGGAGCACGATCCGTGGCGGCTCGCGCGTCGAGCGCTACGGCTACCCGACGGCACCGTTCGGTCCCCCGCCCGACTACACCGGCCCGCCCGAGGCCGAGCGCGGCTCCGAGCGGCTCTACGCGCTGCGGCTCGCCCAGCCAGCCGCGAACCTCGGCGTCGCGGTGATCGACCAGACGCCCGGCGCCCAGATCGACCCGTGGGTCCTCGGCTCGCAAGACGAGGGCGACGTGCAGGGATTCGCGGGCACGCCGGTCAACGTGAATCCCCTCACCTTCGACTACCGCGTCGATCTCGGCGCCGCCGGCGCCTCGCTGCCGCGCCCGAAGACCTACTACGTCTCGGTCGACTCGGGTAGCGACCCCTTCACCGGTCGGTCGCTGCCCGGTCGTTACCTGCTGCAGTCCTGGGTCGACGACGTCTCGCCGCCGCTCGTGGTGCCGATCACGACGCGCGTCTCCTCCGGGCGGCCCACGCTCGTCGCGCGCGTGCTGGACGGCGTCTTCGAGCCCGGCTCGGGAGTGGATCCGCTCTCGCTCGCGGTCGGCTACGGCCGGGTATTGGTCGGAGCTGCCGCGTACGACTCCCTGTCCGGGATCGCCGTGTTCCCCCTGTCGCGCGAGGCGCCCGCGCTGCGGCGCGGCACGACGCGCGCGGTGGTCGTCGCCTCCGACTACCAGGAGTCGAAGAACGTGAACACGAGCGGCGAGGAGATCATGCCCAACACGGCCTTCCGCCTCGCCCGCATCCGCGTCGTGGACGCTCCGACCGTGACCTGGCTGGCACCCGAGCAGGGCGCATGCGTGCGCCGGCAAGGCCGCCTCGTCGTGGTCGCAGGCTCGCCGGCTCGCATCCGCTCGGTGCGCTTCCTCGACGGAGCCCGCCAGATCGCGCTCGTGCGGCGGGGCGCGGCGGGGCTGTACGGGGCGAGCTGGTCGACGAAGGGCCTCCCGCGCGGCCGCAGGACACTCCGCGCGCTCGTCACGGACGTCCGCGGACGGACGGCGGTCGCCGACCGGCCCGTGCGTCTCTGCCGCTGACGTCGAGCTCCCCCTCCGGGCGACCCGCTCTGCGCGCGTTCGCGCACGACCTCTACACCTATCCGCTGCCGCAAGGGCACCGGTTCCCGCTCGGGAAGTACCGCCTCGTCCGTGAGGGCGCAGCGCGTCTGCCCGGCGTCTCGGTTCACGAGGCGCCGCGCGCGACGTGGCGCGAGCTCCGCGGGGCACACGAGCTCACCTACCTGGCCCGCGTACGCCGCGGCGACCTCGCTCGGCGGGAGGTGCTCGCACTGGGGCTCCCGTGGTCCGAGCGGCTCGTCGAGCGAGCTCGCCGGGCTGTCGGGGCCACGCACGAGGCTGCACGCGCGGCGCTCGAGGACGGCGTCGCGGCGAACCTCGGCGGAGGGACACACCACGCCTTCGCCGACGCGGGCCGGGGCTTCTGCGTCTTCAACGACGTCGTCACCGTGCGACAGGCGCTCCGCCCGCGCGTGCGGCGTGTGCTCGTCGTCGATCTCGACGTTCACCAGGGCGACGGCACCCACGCGCTCCTCGCCGACGATCCCGACGCCTTCACGTTCGCGATCAACGGCTTCCGCAACTACCCCTTCAAGCGGGTGCCGGGCGACCTCGAGCTCGATCTGCCCGACGGCACCGAGGACGAGCGCTACCTCGACGGCCTCTCCCGGCTCCTACCCCGGGCGATCGCACGGGCGCGACCTGAGCTCTGCTTCTACCTCGCGGGTGCAGATCCTTACGCCGGCGACCGGCTCGGGCGGCTCGCGCTCACCTCCGCAGGACTCGCCGCACGCGATCGACTCGTGCGCGACGGGCTGCGCGCAGCCGGTGTGCCGGTCTGCGTGACGCTTGCCGGTGGGTACGCGGAGCCGATCGAGGACACTGTCGCGATCAACCTGGAGACGGTACGGACGTTCAGCGAATAGCCGTCGTGACCGGCGCCTCGAGCGGCATCGGCGCGGCGATCGCCCGCGCGCTCGCGGGTCGGGGCTGGCGCTGCGTGCTGCTCGCGCGGCGGCGGGACCGGCTGGAGCCGCTGGCGGCCGAGGTGGACGGGGAGGTCGAGGTCTGCGACGTCGGCGACCGGGCCGCGGTCGAGCGGACGGCTGCGGCAGTGCTCGAGCGCCATCCGGCGCTCGGACTGCTCGTCAACAATGCGGGCATCCCCGGTCGCAGCGGCTTCCTCGAGCTCGAGCCCGAGCGGATCGAGGAGGTGTTGCGCGTCAACTACCTCGGCGGCGTCTGGTGCCTGCGCGCATTCCTGCCCGGGCTCGAGCGCGGCCGCCCGGCCCACGTGGTCAACGTCGTCTCCGTGGCGGGCACCGTGGCCTTCGCGCCCTCAGGCCCCTACTCGGCCTCCAAGCACGCACAGCTCGCGTTCTCGCGGGCGACGGCGATGCAGCTGCGCCCGCGGGGCATTCACGTCCACACGGTCAATCCGGGCTTCGTCGAGACGGAGGGCTTCCCGCAGCGCTCGGTGCTCGCGAGCGGCTTCTTCCGGCGCTCCGTGATCAAGCCGGAGCAGGTCGCCGAGCACGTGCTCTCGGTGCTCGAGCGGGGCAGCACCGAGACGTTCGTGCCCGGCTGGTACCGGCCCTTCGCGCTCGCACAGGCGATCGCGCCGGGCCTCGTCGGCAGGCTCGCCGGCCGCCGCGCCTACCGGTAGTCCCTAGCGGCGAAGCTCGGCGATCAGCGCCCTCAGCCGCGCGCTCGCCGGCGGGCGCCGGACGCCCGCGAGCAGGTACCGGGCGAGCCGCTCCGCCTCGGCCTCGTCGAGGGAGAGGGCCGACTCGGCGGTGGCTCCCGTGGAGCCCTCGGTCCAGACGCTGAAGCGGACGTGACCCTCCTCGCCGGGGGCAAGGTAGCGCGACACCCGCAGCGCCTTGCCGCTCCCGCCCTCGATCCGAGGGTCTGCCCGGAAGAACTCGACGAGCTTGAGGCGAAGCGGCGCGGCGCACCAGGGACAGAAGCGGAACCGCCCCTCGATCGACCCGCCGCAACCTCCACACGCCCGCATCGACCCTCCTCCTTCTCCCGGAGAGAACGTACTCCGGGGCGCCGGCCCTGTCTACAACGCCAGCGCGCCGCCGATCAGGAGCAGGATGAGGCCGAGGACGACGAGTGCGACGACGATCGTGACGGCGATCGTCTCGTCCTCCGAGAGGTCGGTGCGCGGGTTTCCCGTCGACTCGGCGAGGCCGCCGGGCGGAGGAGTGAACTGGCTGGACATGGCCGTGCTCCCTTCGATCGAGGCCGATCCGTGGCTTATGCCGCCGGACGCGGATCCGTAACCGCCCCGTCGCCCCGCCCCTGCGTCGGTCGCCCCTCAGGCCGGACGGGCCTCCCGCCGCACGAGCTCGAGCGCCTGCTCGCGCGTCGTCACCGTGCCGACGGCCCGCTCCTCGTCGATCAGCTCGAGCAGGCGGCCGATCTCCGGCCCGGGCGGCAATCCGAGCTCGTCGCCGCGCAGCAGCGGCCCGGCGGGATCCCGCCGGCGGGCGCTCAGCACTGCCTCGCGGAGATCCGCCGCCCCCATGAAGGACAGCGCCTCGAGCGACCACGGCTCGGTCGCGCGGCGGAAGCGGTGGATCGCGCGCGGCGAGCCGTCGCCCGGACGCTCGGCCCGCAGCATCGTCCGCGCGAAGCGCCGGAGCTCGCCCGAGAGCGGGTACTCGAAGAGCCGCTCCCCGAAGATCTGCACGAGCCAGAGCTGTCGCGCTGATCGGTCGAGCGGCACGTCGGGCAGCGAGCCGCCGAGCTGCTGGAGCAGGCCGGCGCGCTCGAGCTCGGACCAACCCGTGGCCGAGAGCTGGTCGAGCTCAGCCAGGATGCGTTCCCCTGCGGCGCGGCGCACCAGGTGGGCGCGTGCTCGGATCAGCAAGGCCGTCTCCCCCGCCAGCGAGAAGTCGAGCCGATCCCCCAGCCGGACAGCGCGCAGGAGGCGCAACGGATCGTCGTCGAAGACGCCGTCGGACACGTGGCGGATCAGCCGCAGCTGCAGATCGCCACGGCCGCCGTGCGGATCGAGCAGCTCGCCGCCCGCGACCGGCTCCGCCATGGCGTTCACGGTGAAGTCGCGCCGCGCGAGATCCTCGTCGATCGTCCCGTGCAAGGGCGTGAAATCGACCGTGCCCTCGCCGCTCGCGACGCGCCACGCGCCGTGCTCGCCGGACAGCGCGAACGGCGCCCCGCCGAACCGCCGCGCGTACCGGCGCGCAGCGAGCTCGGGCTCGCGGCAGACGGCGTCCACGTCGGTCGTCGCGAAGCGCCCGAGCAGGCTGTCGCGCACGGCGCCGCCCACGATCCACGCCTCCTCCCCCGCGAGCAGCTGACGCACGCGCTCACGCATCGACGAGGACGCGGCGGGCGCGCGCCGGATCGGAGCGGATGCCGCAGGCGAGCTCGTACGTGATCGTGCCGGCGATAACGGCGTGCTGCTCCAGGAGGAGGCCGCCGCCGACGAGCGTGACCGGCGCGCCCGGCGGGAGCTCGCGCCGGAGCTCGACGGCGAAGGCATCCATCGAGACGCTGCCGAGCACGGGCCGCGGTTCCCCGTCGACGAGCACCTGCGTCCCGGTGAGATCGCGCCGGAAGCCGTCCCCGTAGCCCACGGGGACGATCCCCACCCACGTCGGCGCCCCGGCCCGGAAGCGCCTGCCGTAGCCCGTGCTCTCTCCCTGCCGGAGCAGCCTCACCTGCGCGACGTAGCTCGTCCAGGACAGCACGGGCTCGAGGCCGTCGCCTCCGGGGTCGGCTCCGAAGGGCGAGAGCCCGTAGAGCGCGATGCCGCAGCGGACGGCGTCGAGCCGCGCGGCGGGATAGCGCAGCGCGCCCGCGCTGTTGGCGAGGTGGCGCGTTACGTGCTTCCAGGCAGACGTAGCCTCGAGAAAGCGCTCGATCTGCCGCCTCGTGAAGTCCTCGTCGCAATCGGCGCTCGCCAGGTGGCTCATCACCCCGACGACGTGCGCCGGAGCCCTCGTCAGCTCGGAGAGCCCCCAGCGGCCCATCCCCGTGTCGAGCTTCAGGTGCACCGGGATCCGCTCCGGAACGGCGCTCGTCGACACGACCAGCTCGAGCTCGGCCTCGCGGGCTCGGGCGACGTCCGCCTCGACCACGGGGCCGAGGACGATCAACCGGCACTCGGGGATCGCGGCGCGCAGCGAGAGCGCCTCCCCGAGCGTCGCGACGCAGAGCGCACGCGCACCCGCCTGCAGCGCCGCGCGACCGACGTCGGCGGCGCCGTGTCCGTAGCCGTCGGCCTTCACGACTGCCCAGACCTCGGCGGGACCGGCCGCGCGCCGGAGCGTCCCGACGTTCCGCCGCAGCGCGCCGAGATCGATCGTCACCTCTGAGCGCTCCACCGGCGTGCCTACACGTCCACCTGCATGGTGTCGTAGGCGAACGTGACCCACAGGCCGTCGTCGGCCAGCTTCCGCTCGAGGCGCAGGAGATCGTCGAAGGAGAGCTCGTCCATCTCCTCGACGTGCGACAAGACCGTGCGGCCCGCGCCCAGCTCGCGGACGATCCCGAGCGTCTCCTCGAAGGTTGCCTCGACGCGGATCAGGGGATGCGCGGGATGCACGCGGCGCTCGCCGGTGAACGGGTCGAGCTCGCAGAACCCGAGCGGGAGCACGGCCAGGTCGACCTCGCGCACCCACACCGGCGGGCTCCAGCCGTTCAGCTCGTCGGGGGCGATCAGCAGCCGCTTGCCCTCCCCCTCGACGACGAACGCGTAGACGTAGTCCTCCGCGAGCCGGAACGGCGTGATCGAGTACCCGTCCAGGTCGACCGACTCGCCGTCGACGAGCTCGATCACGTCGATCCAGCCCCGCGCGGCCATGAACTCCAGGTGCTCCCGGCCGCCGAGGTACGTGCGGAAGTCGGCGGCGACCTGCTGGGGCAGGTAGATCGCCGTCCGCGTGACCCGCTTCGCCTCGGGTGGCCAGCCACGAAAGTCCGCGTTTCGCGTCTCCCAGACGCGCCGACCGAGCGTGTGGTCCGGGTGCCAGTGCGAGTAGAAGCACCCGGCGATCCGGCCGAGACCCGCCCGGTCGAGCTGCAGCTTCGCTTCCTCCGGCGTGTCGAAGAGGATGTCGGGGCCGTGGACGAACGTGCTCGGCCCGGTGCGCGTGTACGGCAGGCCCCGTGCGCGCCCCTCGGTGCAGACACGGCAGGTGCAACCGGGCCGGGGGATCGTGGCCGCGCCGCCGCTGCCGAGGATCTCGACCTTCATGCGAGCGCGAGCGGCAGCGCGGCCACCACGTCGCTCGCGATCGTGCCGGCCGCCTGCGGCACGCAACCCGCCGCCACCCCGTGTGCCGTCGCCGCCGCTGCCGCAGCCGTCCTCGGGTCGAGGCCCTTCGAGAGGAAGCTCGCGACCACGCCGGTCAGCACGTCGCCGGTGCCGGCGGTGGCGAGCCCGGGGGCGTCGACGGAGCAGACGAGGACGCCCTGCC
>JACCZA010000084.1 GCA_013696185.1 Actinomycetota bacterium | reverse complement strand
TGTAGACGCTCGAGTCGCTCATGCGCTCCCGCGTCTCGGCGTAGGAGCGCTCCAGCTCGTCGACGAGCTCCTCGAAGGCGGCCATGGAGCGATGCTAACGAGGGGCGCTGCGGTGATGCCCGGCTCGGGTGTGTCCCCGGGTCGGTGCTAGGACTCGAGCTCCGCGCGGACGGTGACCTCGCCGCTCGCCTTGACCAGGGCGGAGAAGGGGCACCCCGCGTCGGCCTGGTCGACCGCGCGGTCGAAGTCCTCCCGCGAGAGGCCGGGCACCCGTGCCGACGCGCGGAGCTCGGATGCGACGATCCTGTGGCCGGCGTTCTCGACCTCGTCGAGGATGACGGTCGCGCGCACGTGGAGCCGCTCGGGCGGCGTGCCGGCCTGCGTCAGCTCACCCGCGAGCGACATCGCGAAGCACCCGGCGTGCGCCGCGGCGAGGAGCTCCTCCGGACTGGTCTTGCCGGCAGCCTGGCCGATCCGGCTCGGCAGCGAGAACGGCAAGGCGTCGAACGTCCCGGTCTCGGCGGTGACCCGACCCTCGCCGCGGGCGACGTTGCCCTCCCAGATCACGTCCGCCGACCGCTCGACCTTCGGCACTACGCCATCACCTCGACCCGGCGCTCGGCGGGGGCGTCAGTGTCGCCGCCTTCGAGCCGCAACACCTCCCGCAGTGCGCGGATCGACACCTCGAGCTGCTCGAGCGACGGCTCGCGCGTCGTCAGCCGCTGCAGCCACAGACCCGGCGCGAGCAGCGTCATCAGGACGCGGTTGCCCGAGTTCCTGCCCGCGAAGCGGATCAGCTCGTAGGCGATGCCGGCGATCACCGGCAACAGGAGGATGCGACTCGCGATCAGCCAGTACCAGGCGGGCTGGCCGATGAAGGCGAAGACGAAGATCGCGATCACCATCACCCAGAGCAGGAAGGCAGTCCCGCAGCGCGGGTGGACCAGGCTGTGGCGCTGCACCCGCTGCGGCTCGAGCGTGTCGCCCGCCTCGAGCGCGTTGATCGCCTTGTGCTCGGCTCCGTGGTACTGGAAGACGCGACGCAGATCCGGGAGCAGCGAGATCAGCGAGAGGTAGGCGATGAAGATCGAGACGCGAATCAGGCCCTCCACGATCACGAACCACCCGGTGCCGTCGATCGGGAGCCAGCTCGTGATCAGCGCGGGTGTGACCTTGAAGAGGGCCACGGCGAAGCCGATCGCGATCGCGAAGGCGAACACGAGGCTGCCGCGCGAGAGCTCGGTCGAAACCTCGCCGTCGTCTCCCTCCTCCTGCGCCGCGTAGTTCGCCGAGATGGCGAGCGCCCGAAAGCCGATCGCAAGCGACTCCCCGAGTGCGACGACTCCGCGCACGACCGGCAGCCGGAAGATCCTGTGACGGGCCATCGGGCTCCGGATCGAGCGGTGGATCTCGGCGATCTCCCCGTCGGGCTTGCGCACCGCGAGCGCCCAGTTCCCGGGGCCGCGCATCATCACGCCCTCGAGCACCGCCTGACCACCGATCGTCGCCACAGGCGGAGAGTGCTGCCCTAGCCGCGGCGCGCGGAGCCGGCCCGCTCGAGACGGCGCTGGAAGCGCTCGACGCGCCCACCCGCGTCCATCAGCTTCTGCTTGCCGGTGTAGAACGGGTGGCAGGCAGAGCAGATCTCGACGTGGAGCTCGGGCTTCGTCGACCTGGTCTGGAACGTGCTCCCGCACGAGCAGGTGACGTTCGACAGGACGTACTCGGGGTGGATCTCGGCCTTCATGCTTCTCCGAGAATAGCAGAGGCGGTATCGGCCGAGACGTTGCCTCCCGAGACGACGGCGACCGCTGTCTCGCCGGCTCCGAGCTCGACCTTTCCGGCCAGGAGCGCGGCAGTCGTCGCGGCGCCGGCGGGCTCGCAGGCGAGCTTCGCGCGCCCGTACAGGAAGCGGAATGCCTCCACGAGCTCGGCCTCGGTGACGAGTGCCGTCTCGACCCCGAGGGCGGCGCAGACGGCGAGGCAGCTTTCCCCGGCGAAGGGGCCCGCGAGGCCGTCCGCGATCGAGCGGGGCTGCACCCGCACCTGCCGGCCGGCGGCGAGGCCCTCGTGCAGCGCGGCGGACAGCTCGGGCTCGACCGCGACCACCCGCACCGAGGGCTTCAGGCCTTTCACGGCGGTCGCGATGCCGGAGACGAGGCCGCCGCCGCCGACCTGGACGAGGATCACGTCGACCTCGGGCACGTCCTCGAGGATCTCGAGCCCGACCGTGCCCTGGCCCGCCATCACGAGCGGATCGTCGAACGGGTGGACGAGCGTCCGGCCGGTCTCCTCGATCAACTGCTGCAGGCGGTCGAAGGCCTCGGGCGAGCCGGGCGCCTCGAGGTCGATCGTCGCGCCGTACTCCCGCGCAGCCTCGATCTTGGACGTGCTCGCGCCCTGCCACATGACCACGAGCGCGTCGATCCTCTCGAGCGCGGCCGCGTAGGCGAGCGCCTGCGCATGGTTGCCCGCCGAGATCGAGATCACGCCGCGCGCCTTCTCGTCGTCGGAGAGCGAGGCCAGCTTGGTCAGCACCCCGCGCGGCTTGAACGACCCGGTGCGCTGGAAGAGCTCCGCCTTCAGATGGGCGCTCGCACCGAGCCGGCGCGAGAGCGTGGCGGACGAGAAGGTGGGCGTGCGGTGGAGGCGGCCGCCGATCGTCGCGCGCGCGGCGAGGACGTCGTCGAGGGAGAGGGTCTGCGCGACCGCCACGGCCTGTGGATCGTATGTCACGGACCCGCCCCGGCCCGGACGCTGACCCGCACGAGATCCGGCGATACGCTGAAGGTTGGGGTGGGGGCATTCCTCCCTTTACCCGGGCCGGCGCGCCCACGCGTCTCTCAGGTGAGCGTGTACTCGGGGCCGGAGCCGCCCTCCGGGGGCGTCAGGCGCCCGCCCTTGGCGGTGATCGCCCCGCACTGCACGCAGTTCGACGGCGTCACCGAGACGTTGACCGTGCCGTTGCCTTCGCCCTCTCCGAGCTCGTACACCTGGGCCGGGCACATGCGCACCCACATCTCCGCCAGGTCGATCGGGACGCGCCGCTCGATCCGGATGTGGTCCGGCTGGTCGTCCCGCGTCCTGTTGCCCGAGGCGAAGACGGACGACAGCTTGTCGAAGGTGAGCTTGCCGTCGGGAGCGGGGTAGCTGCGCGCGCGGTCGGTGCGCAGGAGCGCGTGGTCGGAGTCGCGCTCGGTGCGGCTCTCCCCGGGCGGGAACTTGCCCTTCGTCGCGGTCATCACCCCCGCGAGGGCGCCGCCGAGCCAGAAGCCGCGGCCGAACGCCTGGCGCATGTTGCGTACCTGCTGCAGGTCGGTCCAGATGAAGCTGTCCCGGATCGAGGCGTCGTAGCTCTCGAGGGCGCCGGGCGTCCAGGCCGTCCGGCCGGGCTGGAGCGCCGCGAAGGCCGCCTCGGCGGCCAGCCGCCCCGACTCGATCGCGTAGTGGATGCCCTTCAGCGCCGGCACGTTGACCATCCCCGCGCCGTCGCCGCAGAGCAGGAGGCCCGGTGCGTGCAGGCGCCTCGGCAGTGCGACGAACCCGCCCTCGGGGATGGTCTTCGCCCCCCAGGCGAGCCGCTCGCCGCCCGCGAGGATCCTGCGGATGCGCGGGTGCGTCTTCAGCTCCTGGAGCAGGTCGTGCGCGGACAGCTCGACGTCGCGGTAGTCGAGCCCGACGACGAACCCGATCGAGACCATGTCGTCGCCCATCGGGTAGATCCACGCCCCGCCGAACTCGCGGAAGCGCGGCGCCTTGCGCAGCGGCCAGCCCAGCGTGTGGATCACGCGCCGGAGCGGCTTCGCCACCCGCCACACCTCCTTCACGCCGAGCGCCCAGACCTGGGGGTTCTCCCCGGAGAGGCCGAAGCGATCGAGCGCGGCGCCGGTCAGGTGGCCCTGCGTCCCCTCGGCGAGCACGGTCACGCGCGCGAGCAGATCCGAGCCCGGCTCGTGGTTTCCGAGCGGTTGTCGCTCGCGCCCGAGCCCCTTGTCGCCGGTGCGCACGCCGACCACACGCCCGCCCGAGACGAGCAGCTTCTCGGCGGCGGTCTCGGGGAGGATCGTCGTACCGAGCTCCTCGGCCTCGGCGCCGAGCCAGCGGCCGAGCTCCGAGAGTGAGGCGACGACGTTGCCGTGGTTCATCATCGTCGGCGGAGTCGGGATCCGCAGCGCGCCTCGGGGCGTCAGGAACAGGACGGACTCCGCCTCCACGCTCCCGTAGGTCGGCATGTCCTCGATCGTCTTGCGGCCCCGGAAGAGCCGTCGCAGCGAGCGCGGGTTGACCACAGCGCCCGAGAGCAGGTGCGATCCCGGCAGCTTCCCCTTCTCGACGAGCGCGACCGGCACGTCCCCGAGTCGCGCCGCGAGCTCCGGGGCCTGCTCGAGCAGCTGCCCGAGCCGGATCGCGCAGGCGAGCCCCGCGGGGCCGCCGCCGACGATGAGGACGCCGACGTCGATCCGCTCGTCGGGCGGGTCGGTCGGCTCGGCGATCGCCTCCGAGGGCGAGAAGGGCGGCGGGTAGTCCGCCGGGCGCACCGGGCTCATCCGGCTTTGCGCTGCCGGACGAGCTCGGTCAGCCTCGGCAGGATCTCGTTCAGGTCGCCGACGACGCCGAGATCGCAGTACTCGAAGATCGGCGCGTTCGCATCCTTGTTGATCGCGACGATCACGTTCGCGTTCTGCATGCCGACCTTGTGCTGGATCGCGCCCGAGATGCCGCAGGCGACGTAGAGCTTCGGCGAGACCGTCTTGCCGGTCTGGCCGACCTGGCTGCTGTACGGGTACCAGCCCGCGTCGACGACCGCGCGGGTCGCCCCGACGGCCCCGCCGAGCTCCCGGGCCAGCTCCTCGACGAGGCTGAAGTTCTCCGGCTTGCCGAGCCCCCGCCCGCCGGCGACCACGATCTCCGCGTCCTCGATCGACGGGCCCGAGCGCTCCTCGTGCGCCTGCTCGACCATCGTCGCCTGCAGGGAGAAGTCCTCGAACCGCCCGGAGAACGACTCGACCTGCGCCTGGCCGCCGACCTCGACCGGGTCGAAGGCGCCGGAGCGGAAGAGGGCTAGCCGCCGCTCACCCTTCCAGCCCACCTCGACGTAGACCGAGTCGGCGAGCGCCGGGCGCTTGCCGACGAGCGCGCCGTCCCGCACGAGCAGATCGGTCAGGTCCCAGTTCAGTCCGGCCTCGAGGCGCGCCGCCAGGCCCGCGGCAACGTCGGAGGCGAGCACGGATTGCGCAAAGAAGACGGTGTCGAAGCCCTCCTCGGCGACGAGCGCGGCAAGCGCGTCGACGCGAGGCTGCGGCAGGGGCGCCTCGAGCGCGGGGTCGTCGCAGACGTGGACGGTGCGGGCGCCGAAGCGGCCTGCCGTCCCCGCGATCTCCCCGACGCCCGCGCCGAGCACCGCGCCCGCGACCTCGGCGCCGTCGAGCGACGCGGCCTTGGAGAGCACGGCAAGCCCTCGCTTCTCGAGCGAGCCCTCGTGGTGCTCGAGGAAGACGAGGACTTTCATCTCACACGAGCCGTTTCTCGGCCAGGAAGGCGATGATCGCCTCCGGGGCCGCGCCGTCGCCGTCGATCCGGCGCGACTCGCCACGCGAGGGGGGCTCGCTCAGCGCGAGCACCTCGGTGCGCGAGCCCGCCTCGCCCGCCCGGTCGGACTCGACGCCGAGGTCGGCCAGGGTCAGGGTCTCCTGCGGCTTCTTCTTCGCGCCCATGATGCCCTTGAGCGAGGGATAGCGAGGCTCGTTGATCGAGTCCGAGACCGCGACCACCGCCGGCAGCGGGGCGCGAATCACGTCGTAGCCGAACTCGCTCTGGCGCTTGCCGGTCACGACACCATCGGCGAGCGTCAGCTCGGCCACCTGGGAGATCAGCGGGCGGCGCAGACGGTCAGCCACCGCCCCCCAGAGCACGGCTCCGTCGGAGTCGGCGGCCTGCTGGCCGAAGAGCACGAGGTCGGGCTGCTCGCGCTCAAGTGCCCGGGCGAGCGCGATGCTCGTCGCGAGGAGATCCGATCCGGCCGCCGCGTCGTCGGTCACGAGGATCGCCCGATCGGCGCCCATCGCGAGCGCCTTGCGAATCGCGTCGGCGGCTCTCGCGGGCCCCATCGTCAACAGCACGACCTCGCCCTCCCCCGCGCTCTCCTTGAGGCGTAGCGCCTCCTCGACGGCGTTCGCGTCGTAGGCGTTCAGCGCCCCCTCGCCGGCGCGGTCGAGCCGCCTCGTCGCGGGGTCGATCCGCTTCGCGGCGCCCTCCGGAACCTGCTTCACGCAGACGGCGATCCTCATCGCGAGCTGACTCTAGCCGAGCAGGTGCGAGCCGACGGCGCACTTCCACCGCGGCCGGACACCTGTTACCGTCCCGCGCTTCGAGCGCCACGGGAACCCCCTTGCGAGCCCACCGGACGACACCTCGAGCAGTTCTTCTCCTCGCTCTCGCGCTCGGATCGAGCGCCGCGCCGGTGGGCGCCCAGCCAGGCCGGCCGGCCGGGGCCGTCCCGCCGCTGATCTTCCCCGTGGTCGGCTCCGTCTCCTACTCGGACGACTTCGGCGATGCCCGCGGTCAGGGCAGGCACGACGGCAACGACCTCCTCGCGGCCAAGCGCTCACCGGCCGTCGCGGCCGAGGCCGGGACGGTCACGCTGTGGACGACCTCCGCGCGGGCGGGCTGCATGCTCTACCTTCGCGGGGCGAGCGGGACGACGTACCTCTACGTCCACCTGAACAACGACCTCGGCGAGGCCAACGACAACCGCGGCGGTTGCGTGGCCGGCGTGGCCTACGCGAAGGGACTCGTCGACGGCGCCCGGGTCGCCGCGGGGCAGCAGATCGGCTACGTGGGCGACTCGGGGGACGCCGACGGGGCGGCGGCGCACCTCCATTTCGAGGTGCACCCGGGAGACGGCGCGGCGGTCAGCCCGTACCGGTTCCTGCGAGCCGCCAGACGGCTGCTCTTCGCCGCGAGGCCCGGCTCGACGTTCACGCTCGCGCTCCGCGGGACGGTGGCGACGTCCCTCGCCGGACACCTATCCCTGAAGGTCGACTCGCTGCGCTCCTGGCCCGGCGGCGTGCGTGTGGCGAAGGTGGAGCGCACGGTCGAGCTGCAGGTGCCCGCGGCGACGATCGTCACGGACCCGCTCGGCGCGCTCCTCGCGACGGCCCGCCTCCGCTCGCTCGAGCCGGGGCAGTCGGCGACCGCCTGGACGGCTCCGGCGCCTGCGACGCTCCAGGCCCGCCTCGGCCTCCCCCTCACGCTCGCGACCGAGCGCGTCGTCCTCGCCGGCTGACGGCGGCCTCTGCCCGACCTACGCGGCGACGCGACTGCGCAGGAACTCGACGATCTCGCCCGTCGGCGCGCCGGGTGTGAAGACCTCGGCGACACCCTGCTCCTTCAGCTCCCGCGCGTCCTCGGCCGGGATCGTGCCGCCGACGACGACGAGGACGTCCTCGGCGCCGTTCGCCCGCAGGCCGTCCAGGATGCGCGGCACGAGCGTCATGTGCGCCCCCGAGAGAATCGAGATGCCGACGGCGTCGGCGTCCTCCTGGATCGCCGTCTCGACGATCTGCTCCGGCGTCTGATGGAGGCCCGTGTAGATCACCTCCATCCCGGCGTCGCGCAGAGCGCGGGCGATGATCTTCGCGCCCCGATCATGGCCGTCCAGGCCGGGCTTGGCGATGACAACGCGGATCTTGCCGGCCATCGTCCGCGAGTATAGGGCGGTGAAGTTGACGATCGTGGGCTCGTCCCCGGCCTGGCCGAATCCCGGCGGCACCCAGTCCGGGTACCTCCTCGAGGGATCCGGCAGGCTGCTCCTCGACTGTGGCGCGGGCGTGCTCGCGCGGCTGCGGGCCGCGGCGGCGAGCGGTTGGCCGGAGATCGACGCGATCGCGATCACGCACTTCCACCTCGACCACTGGGCCGACCTCGTGCCCTGGGTGTGGGCGACCCTCTTCGGGCCCGGCGGGGGAAAGCCGAAGCCCGAGCTCTGGCTGCACCCCCGCGGCGCCGACGAGCTCGCCCACTTCGCCGGGCGCCTCGGTCGTGACGGCATGTTCGAGCAGGCATTCGAGCTGCGCGAGTACCGAGACGGCGAGCCCTTCGAGGCCGCCGGCTTCGCGATCACGCCGATCCGCCTCCTGCACTACGACATCGAGACGTACGGCTTCCGGGTCGAGGACGGCTCCTCGACGCTCGCCTACTCCGGCGACTCCGGCCCGTCCCCCGCGCTGGCGACGCTGGCGCGCGGCGCCGACCTCTTCCTCTGCGAAGCGACCCTGCGCCGGGGGGAGGTCGAGGACGATCCACGCGGGCACCTGTCGCCCGAGGAGGCCTCGGCGGCGTTCGCCGAGTCGGGCGCGACGCGGCTGCTCGTGACCCACCGTCCGTGCGAGCTGCCGCTCGGGCCCGGCATCGAGCAGGCCCACGACGGCGACGAGATCTCCCTCTAGGGCAGGGGCGCGCGGCGCGAGGCCAGGTGCTCGTCGCGATCGCGCCGGAAGGCCTCCTCGGCCCGCGCGGAGCGGCGGCGATTCCGCAGGGCGAGGAAGCCGAGCGGGAGCAACAGCGCTGCCACGATCCCCATGATCGGCGCGAGCAGCCAGGCAGGCCCGAGCGAGTGGGCCTCCCGAGAGGCGAGGGCGCGCCGC
>JACCZA010000068.1 GCA_013696185.1 Actinomycetota bacterium | reverse complement strand
CTGACCGCGCTCGTCGGGCAGGCGTTCGAGCTGTCGTTCTTCGTCGTGAACATGATCTCGGGGATGGGCCTCGCGCTCGGCATCGACTACTCCCTCTTCATCGTCTCGCGCCTGCGGGAGGAACGCGCGCGGGGACGGGAGCAGCTCGATGCGATCGCTGCAGCGGGCGCCACCGCGAGCCGCGCCGTCGTCTTCAGCGGCATCGCCTTCGTGCTCGCCCTCACCGGCATGGTGCTCGTCCCGGACACGATCCTGCGCAGCCTGGCGGTCGGGGCGATCCTCGTCGGGGTCGTCTCGGTGCTCGCGGCACTGACGCTCCTGCCGGCGCTGCTCGGCCTGCTGGGCGACAGCGTGAACGCGCTCAGGATCCCCTGGCTCGGCCGCGCCGCCGAGCGCTCGGCCGGACAGGAGGGCCGCTTCTGGGGCGGCATCGTACGGCGTGTGATGCGGCGCCCGGTCGTGAGCCTCGTCGCCTCGATCGCCCTGCTACTGGCCGCGGCCGCGCCGGTGCTCGACCTCCACACCGGCTCCGCGGGCATCCGCACGCTCCCCGACCGCTTCCCCGCGAAGCAGGGCTTTCTCGCCCTCGAGGAGGCCTTCGGCGTCGGCACGAACGATTCCGTCCAGGTCGTGGTGGACGGCGACGTGAGGGCGCCGGCGGTACGGGCCGGGATCCGCCGCCTGGAGCAGCGCCTCGCAGTGAACCCGCTCTTCCGCGACCCGGAGGTGCAGCTCCACGAGGAGCGCAACCTCGCCGTCGTCCAGGCGCTCGTGCTCGGCGACAGCCGCGACCGGCGCGCGATCCGGGCGGTCGAGCAGCTGCGCGCGGTGGACGTGCCCGCGGCGCTCGCCGGCACCGGTGCCGAGGCGCTCGTCACCGGCGAGACGGCCGAGGCGATCGACTACTCCGCCCTCGTCGGCCGCTGGCTGCCCATCGTCTTCGCCTTCGTGCTCGGGCTGAGCTTCGTCCTGCTGACGATCGCGTTCCGCTCGATCGTCGTCTCGGCGAAGGCGATCGGGCTCAACCTCCTCTCCGTCGGGGCCGCCTACGGCCTGCTCGTGCTCGTGTTCCAGTGGGGCGTCGGCAACGAGCTCTTCGGCTTCGAGCGCGTGGAGGCGGTCGAGGCGTGGGTGCCGCTCTTCCTCTTCTCGGTGCTGTTCGGCCTCTCGATGGACTACCACGTGTTCCTGCTCAGTCGGATCCGCGAGCGCTTCACTCTGACGGGCGACAACTCCGAGTCGGTCGCCTACGGCGTCGGGTCGACAGCGCGCCTGATCACCGGCGCGGCGCTGATCATCATCGTCGTCTTCTCGGGCTTCGCCGCGGGCGACCTCGTCATGTTCCAGCAGATGGGGTTCGGCATCGCCGTCTCGCTCCTCATCGACGCGACGCTGATCCGCTCCGTGCTCGTGCCCGCGGCGATGGTGCTGCTCGGCGAGCGCAACTGGTACCTGCCGTCGTGGCTGCGCTGGCTGCCGCGCGTGCAGGTCGAGGGCAGGCGCGGCTAGCGAGCCGTCCAGCCGAGATCCATCGTCACGGGCACTCCGGTGAAGGCGCGGCCGCCCGGGCCGAGCAGGAACTCGACGACGCCCGCCACCTCGTCGGGCTCGATCAGCCGCTTCACCGCCTGCGGCGCGAGCAGGACGTCCTCCAGCACGCGCTCCTCCGGCACGCCGTGCGCCCGCGCCTGCGCCTCGATCTGCGCCTCGACGATCGCCGTCCGCACGAAGGCGGGGCAGACGGCGGTCGCCGTGATCCCGCGCCCGGCGCCCTCGAGCGCGAGCGTCTTCACGAGCCCGAGCACGCCGTGCTTCGCCGCGACGTAGCCGGCCTTGAACGGCGAGGCGACGAGGCCGTGCGCCGAGGCGATCGCGACGAACCTGCCCTCGCCGGAGGCCGAGAGCGCCTCCCAGCCGTACCGTGCGAGCAGGAACGGGCTCGTCAAGAGGAGCGCCAGCAGCGCGTCCCAGCGCTCCTCCGGGAACTCGCCGATCGGCGCGACGTGCTGGAAGCCGGCGTTCGCCACGATCGCGTCGAGGCGGCCGAAGCGCGCGAGCACGGCGTCGATGGCCGCTTTGTTCCCGGCGCGGCTCGCGAGGTCGGCGGCGAAGGGCGCTCCCGGCCCACCGGGGTCCGGCTCGAGGTCGACCGCGAGCACGTCGTCGCCGGCCGCGGTCAGCCGCTCGGCGATCGCGCGACCGATCCCGCGGGCAGCCCCGGTGACGAGGACCGCGCGACTCATGCGAGGAAGCGCAGGACGAGCTCGGCCGCGCAGGCGGGCTTCTCGCCGCCCTCGAGCTCGACGAGCGCCGTGGATGTCGCCTGCACGCCCCCCGCCACCTCGACCACGTCCACGACCGTGAAGCGCCCGCGGATCCTGGCCCCGACGGGGACGGGTGCGGGAAACCGGACGCGGTTCAGCCCGTAGTTGACGACGAGCCGGACTCCCTGCACCTCGACGAGCTCCTCCCAGAAGCGGACGACGAGCGAGAGGGTGAGAAGGCCGTGCGCGATCGTGGCGCCGAACGGTCCGGCGGCGGCGCGTTCGGGGTCGACGTGGATCCACTGGTGGTCGTCGGTGCACTCGGCGAATGCGTCGACGCGCGCCTGGGTGACCTCGAGCCACGCGGAAGGCCCGAGCTCGCGTCCGGCGAGCGCGCGTGCGCCGTCGAGGCCGTCCACGATCACGGCGCGAACGCACCCCAGCGCAGCGCGGTCGCCGCCCAGGTGTAGCCCGTGCCGGCCGCGAGGAGCAGGACCAGATCGCCGCCGGCGAGCGCTCCGGCGCGGGCGGCACGGTCGAGTGCCAGGAGCGGGTCGACACCGCTCATGTGCCCCGTGTCGTCGAGGTAGGCAGCCCGGTCGAGCGGCAGGCCGAGCGCGCGGACGAGCGCCTCGTGCATCGAGCGCTTCATGTGGATCCCGCAGAGGTACGAGACGTCCTCCAGCCGCGCGTCCGAGCGCTCGAGCGCCCCCTCGGCGGCGCGCATGAAGTTGCCGTGGCTGACCGCGTCGAGGCGCTGCTTCATCGCCGCCGGGTCGTCGACGTCGAGCGAGTGCCGGCGCCGAGCGAGGGTCTGCTCCGACGCGGGCTCGACGCTGCCCCCGGCGGGCACCTTGACCCTGAGCGAGAGCGAGCCGTCCGTCACCGTGTGCGTCGCGAGCACCTCGTTCTCGCCGCCGTCGCGGACGAGCAGGCCGGCGACCGCGCCGTCGCCGAAGGTGAACATGAAGCGCGAGCGCTCGTTGGCGTAGTCGAGGAGATACGACTCGCGCGAGGCCGCGACCGCGAGCACGGTGCGCAGGCGCGGCTCGGCAACGAGCAGGTTGCGGCAGAGGCGCAGCGCGACGGGCGTCCCGCACGAGACGTTGTCGTACTCGACGGCGAAGGCGCGCTCGCAGCCGAGCCGGTGCGCGATCCACGGGGCTGCCTGCCAGACGGGATAGTCCTTCCAGGTCGAGCCGTAGTAGACGACGACGTCGATCTCGCCCGGCTCGAGCCCTTGCTCGGCGAGCAGCCGCTCGCCGGCGCGCACCGAGAGATCGCTCACGTGCTCGTCCTCGGCGGCGATGTGCTTGCCGGCGAGGCCGAACTTGTCCCGCAGCACGTCCTCGGGGATGCCGGAGAGCCCGGCGATCTCGGCAGCGCTCGCCCAGCGCTCGGGCAGGTAGGACGCGGTCGCGGCGAGGCCGACACGGGTCATGTCCCTGCGTCCCGCGCGAGCACGCAGTCGATGATCCGCGCGATCTCGGCGAAGACCTCCTCCGGGATCTCGTCGCGCCCGGCCCAGAGCACCCAGCGCATGCCGACGAGTTCGCCGATCCCCATCAGCGCCCAGGCCAGCACCTCGGGGTCGCCCGGCGCGATCTCGCCGGTGGCCATCGCCTCGCGCAGACCCGTTACGTAGCCCTCGGCGAGCCGCTCGTAGTGGAGCTGGAGCGTCGCGGGCGAGACGAACTCGGCCTGGCGGATGATCCGGTACAGGGCCGGGTGCTCCGCCGTGAAGCGGAAGAACGAGCGGAAGCCGAGCCGCTCCACCTCCGCGCGGGTGCGCCCGCCGCTCGCGCCCTCGGCCATCGCGCGCCGCACGCGGAGGTTGAGGTCGACCACGAGCTCGTCGAAGAGCTCGCGCTTGCTCGCGAAGTAGAGGTAGAAGGTGCCCTGCGCGACGCCGGCGGCCTCGGTGATCTTCACGATCGAGGTGTCGTGGTAGCCGAGCTCCCCGAAGATCGCCTCAGCCGCCTCGAGCAGGCGCCGGCGCGTGCGCTGGCCGCGCTGCGAGAGCGTCCGCCCGTTCGCGCCGGTGACGACGGTGCTCACCCGGCGACGACCTCGCGCTCGAGGAGCGCGCGCAGCTCGCCCTTCAGCACCTTGCCGAGCCCCGAGCGCGGGAGCTCCGCGACGACCCGAACCGCGCGCGGCACCTTGAAGCGCGCCAGGCGCGAGCCGCAGTGGTCGAGCAGCGCCTGCTCGGCGCCGGCGACTGCCTCCTCTAGCACGACGAAGGCGACGCCCACCTCGCCCCAGCGCTCGTCCGGGACCGCCACGACCGCCGCCTCCACGACGCCGGGCGCGTCGGCGAGCACGGCCTCGACTTCGGCCGGGTAGACGTTCTCGCCGCCCGAGATGTACATGTCCTTCAGCCGTCCGCTGATGCGGTAGTCGCCCTCCTCGTCGCGGTCGGCCACGTCGCCGGTCAGCAGCCAGCCGTCCGCGAAGGCCTCGGCGCTCGCCGCCTCGTTGCGCCAGTAGCCGGCGAAGACGTTCGGGCCCCGCACGACGAGCTCGCCCTGCGCCGGGCCACGCAGGAGCCGCCCCGAGGCGAGGTCGCGGAGGCCGACCTCGACGAAGGGGTACGGCCTGCCGGCTGAGCCACGCTTGCGCAGCGCGTGCTCGGGCGGCAGGCAGAGCACGTTCGGCGCGGCCTCGGTCAGCCCATAGCCCTGCACGATCGAGACGCCCCGCTCCTGCCAGACCTCGAGCAGCGGCTCCGGCATCGGCGCGCCCCCGACCACCGCGAGGCGCAGGCTCGAGAGGTCGGTGGCTGCGAAGCGCGGCTCCTGGGCGAGGAAGAGGTAGGTCGCCGGCACGCCCATCATCGTCGTGACGCGCTTGCGCTCGATCAGGGCCAGCGTGCGCGCGGCGTCGAAGCTCCGCTCGAGCACGACAGTCGCGCCCTTCCACCACGCGAGCAGGGTCTGCACGTTCCAGCCGCCGACGTGGAACTGCGGCAGGACGCCGAGCACGACGTCGTCAGCCGTCACGCCGCAGGCGAGATCGAAGCCGAGGTTCGTCCAGAAGCAGTTCGCATGCGTCAGTAGCGCTCCCTTCGGCAGCCCGGTCGAGCCCGAGGTGTAGACGAGGAGCAGCGGGTCCTCGTCCGCGACGCTGAGCGAGTGGGGCGACGCGTCCCAGCCCGCCGCATCCTCGAGCCGCTCGCGCCGGGGAGCGACCCGCGCCGCCCCGAGCGCCTCGTCGGCGAGACGCGCGTGGTCGTCCTCGACGAGGATGAGCGCGGGCTCGGCGTCGTCCAGCTGCCCGGCGAGCTCGGCCGGCGCGAGGCGCCAGCCGAGCGGCAGGAGGATCAGGCCGGCCTTCGCGCAGGCGAAGAGGAGCGCGACGTGCTCGGGCCGGTTTCCCGTCAGCGTCGCTACCCGGTCGCCTCGCTCGAGACCCGCTGCGAGGAGCGCGCCGGCGAGCCGCTCGGAGGCCTCGTCGAGCTCGGCGTAGGTCGTCGCCCGGTCGAGGTGGTCGATGGCGATCCGTGCGGGCGTGGCCCGGGCGCGGTCGCGGATCCAGCGATCGAGCGTGAGCAGGCTCACCGGGTCGTCGCCTCCGCCAGGAAGTCGCCGACGACCCGTGCGAAGCGGTCCGGCTCCTCCCAGAGGAAGAGGTGGCCACCGCCCTCGAGGAGCTCGAGGCGCGCGTCCGGGATCCGCCCGGCGATCAGCCCCGAGTTGCGCCAGTCGAGCACGTCGTCGGCGGTGCCGTGGAGGACGAGCGTCGGCGCCACGATCGAGTCGAGCCGCTCGAGCGAGTCGAACGCGGCCCCCGCGGCGGCCTGCGCCTGCCAGGCCGGGACGTCGGGGGGGTGCGCCAGCCGGTAGGCGTAGATCTCCTCGACGAGCTCCGGCCGGCTCTCGACGACGCTGTCGGCGAGCGAGTTCTCGACCATCCGTCGCAGCGCCGCGGTCGGCTCGAGCGTCGGCACCTCGGCGAACAGACGTACCGTCACCCTCGGCATCGGATAGGCCCCCGGGCCGCCGGGCGTCGTGCAGACGAGGACGAGCCTGTCGACGAGGTCGGGCCGGGAGAGCGCGAGCTCCTGCGCGATCATGCCGCCGAGGCTCGTGCCGAGGACGTGTGCGCGCCCCGCCGCCTGCTCGAGCACCGCGGCGGCGTCGGCGGCCAGCTCGGCGACGGTGTACGGGCCTGGCGGCTTGTCGCTCTCGCCCATGCCGCGGTTGTCCAGCAGGATCAGGCGGAAGCGCTCGGCCAGGCGGTCGACCGTCGGGCCCCAGCCGAGCCTGCTGTAGCCGAGGCCGTGCACGAGCAGGAGCGGTGGGCCGTCGCCGCGCTCCTCGTAGGCGAGCCGCACGTCGCCGTTTCGCGCGTGCCGGGTCATCCCACCTCCTCCGGCTGCGCCGTGACGCCGCCGCTCGTGCCGCCCGGCCGCAGGCTTCCCTCGAGCCGGCGCAGGCCGCGCCCGGGACCGCGCGCGGCGAGCCCGGTCAGGCCGCCCGGCACGAACAGGACGAGCAGGATGAAGAGCGTGCCGAGCAGGAAGAGCGGCTCGGACAGCGGCGTGCGCAGGATGCCGGGGAGCCCCTGCACCTCGGACGAGCCGGCGAGCGAGGGCAGCCGCTGATCCAGGTACGTGTAGAGCACGCCGCCGAGGAGCGCGCCGAAGCGCGTGCCCGTGCCGCCGATCACGACCATCACGAGCAGCGCGAGCGTGAAGTTGGGCGAGATCACGGCGGGCGTCGCGCCGCCGAAGACGAGCAGGTAGACGACGCCTCCCGCGGTGGCGAGAAAGGACGAGAGCACGAAGACCATCAACTTGAAGCGGTAGGGGTGCAGGCCGAGCACCTCCACGCGCTGCTCGTTCTCGCGGATCGCCTGCCAGACGTGGCCCGGGGAGGATCCGACCGCCCAGCGGACGACCACGAACACGAAGGCGGCGTAGGCGAGCGCGAGCCAGTAGAGGTTCTTCGTGTTCAGCACGCCGACGAAGAAGTCGGGCAGGCGCTCGAACGAGAGCCCGAGGCCCTCGTCGCCGCCCGTGAGCGCGCGCGGGTTCTTCTGCACGAGCACGGCACCCGCCTGCGCGAACGCGAGCGTGACCATCGCGAAGGCGATCCCGCCGACGCGCAGGCCGACAGCCCCGAGCCCGAGCGGCACGACCAGGCCGACGGCCAGCGTGAGACCGAGCGCCGCCCACATCCCCCACTCCCAGCGCGTGAGCGCGATCGCGCTGACGTAGACGCCGAGGGCGAACGGGAGTGCGTGGCCGAAGGAGAGCAGCCCCGTGTAGCCGAAGAGCAGGTCGTAGGACATCGCGACCCCGCCGAGCACGAGACAGGCGGCGAGCACCTGGAGCGTGCCCGGGCTGTCGAGCGGCCCGTTGAAGAGCCACGGCACGTCGAGCGACAGCAGCGGCACGGCCGCGAGCAGCAGGCCGAGCACGAGCGGGAGGAGCGCTCCGAGCAGCGCGCGGGGGGTGACGGTCATGCCGTGGCGGTGCTCCCCGAGAGCCCCGCGGGGCGCAGCAGCAGCACGACGGCGAGCAGGAGCACCACCGAGAGGTCGCCGAGGCCCGACGAGGCGTAGTAGTTCGCGTACTGCTGCAAGAGGCCGACCACGACGGCCGCGACCGCGGAGCCGCCGATCGAGCCGAGCCCGCCGATCACGACGACGATGAAGGCGAAGATGAGCAGCGACGTGCCGCGCTCGGGGTCGATCGAGCCGAAGTAGATCCCCGAGAGGACACCGGCCAGGGCGGCAGCGAGACCGCCGATCGCGAACACGAGCGTGAAGGCGCGGCGCACGTCGATCCCGAGCGCGGTCACCATCGCCCGGTTCTCGACGCCCGCGCGGACGATCAGGCCGTAGCGCGTCCGCCGCAGGAAGAGCTGCAGGCCGATCAGGACGACGGCTGCCGTCGCGATCTCGACGAAGCGGTCGTTCGGGATCGCCGCGCCGAGCACCTCCGTGGTGTCGATCGTCCAGTCCGGCACGGCGTAGACGCGTGCGTCGGCGCCCCAGATCCCCTGCACGAGCGCGGTGATCGCGAGCGCGAGCCCGACCGTCACGAGCACCTGCTCGATGTGGCGCTGGTAGAGCGGCCGGATCAGCACGAGCTCGACGAGCGCCGCGACCGCCGCCCCGACGAGCAGGCCGAGCGCGGCGGCGAGGACGAAGCTGACGGCGGTCGACTCGATCCCGTCCAGGACGCCCTGGAGCCACCAGGTCGCGTAGGCCCCGACCGTGAGGAAGGCGCCGTGGGCGAAGTTGAGGACGCCCATCAGCCCGTAGATCAGCGAGAGCCCGGAGGCGATGAGGAAGTACATCGCGCCGAGCCCGAGGCCGGTGATCGTGAGCAGGACGAGGGTGCTCATGCGATCGAGCGCACCTCGCGCCCGCCCGAGACGCCGAGGAGGCCGCGCACGCGTGCGGGGTCAGACAGGAGCTCGCCGGCGGGACCGGCGTGCACGACCTTGCCGGCGTCGAGCACGACGACGTCGCGCGCGACCCGGCGGACGACGCCGAGGTTCTGCTCCACGAGCAGCACGGTCGCGAGCTCGCCGATCCGCTCGAGCGCGTGCGCGACCTCGGTCACGAGCAGCGGCGCCAGGCCCTTCGTCGGCTCGTCGACGAGGAGCAGCCGGTTCTCGTTCAGGAGCGCACGGGCGATCGTCAGCATCTGCTGCTGGCCGCCCGAGAGCGTGCCCGCGAGCTGGCGGCCGCGCTCGCGCAGCTCGGGGAAGAGGTCGTACACGAGCTCGTAGCGCGCACCGCCGTTCCGCTCCGCCAGCCGCAGGTTCTCGGCCACGGTGAGCCCGGCGAAGACGTCGCGGTCCTCCGGCACGTAGCCGATGCCGAGGCGGACGATCCTGTGCGTCGGCAGCCGCGTCAGGTCGTGCCCGCCGAGCGCGATCTTGCCGCGCGGCTCCGCCAGGCCCATGATCGCCCGGCAGGTCGTCGTCTTGCCGACACCGTTCCGGCCGAGCAGCGCGGTCACCCCGCCCGCGCGCACGTCGAACGAGACGCCCTGGAGCACGTGCGACTGGCCGTAGAAGACGTGCAGATCGCGTAGCTCGAGGAGGGCGCTCACAGCGCCTCGCCGACGTAGGCCTCTTGCACGGTCTCGTTCGCCATCACGCGCTCGGGCGTGTCGACGGCCAGCAGGCGCCCGTGGTGCATGACGGCGATCCGCTCCGCGAGGCCCGTCACGACCTCGATGTGGTGCTCGACCATCAGCACCGTCCGGCCCTCCTGGCGGTGCACGGAGCGGATCACCTCCACGAGCTCCGGCACGTCCTCGGCGCCCAGCCCGGCCATCGGCTCGTCGAGCAGGATCACCTGGGGATCGGAGGCGAGCAACATCGCGAGCTCGAGCTTGCGCTTGTCCCCGTGCGCGAGCGCGCCCGCGAAGCCGCGTGCATGCGTCTCCAGACCCACCCGGCCGAGTGCCCAGCGCGCGCGCTCGACGGCATCCCGTCTGCGCCCGGCGCGCCGCCAGACGCGCATCGACCCGCCGAGCCGGGCTTCCGCGGCCAGCCGCGCGTTCTCGAGGACGGACAGCAGCGGGAAGACGCTCGAGATCTGGAACGTCCGGCCCAGGCCGCTCTGCGCACGGCGGTACGGCGACTCCCGCGTGACGTCGCGCCCGTTCAGCTCGACCACGCCGTGCGTCGGTCGCAGCAGACCCGAGAGCAGGTTGAACAGCGACGTCTTGCCCGCGCCGTTCGGGCCGATGATGCCGAGGAACTCGCCCTGCGGGAGCTCGAGCGAGACATCGGCGACGATCGAGGCGCCGCCGATGTCGAGCCCGAGGCCCCGGGTCGCGAGGATCGGGGAGGAGGAGGGCACCGCGCTCCCTCGCGAGAATCGAGTCGCTAGCGCCTCTCCGGGGGTGCCACCTGCGTCACCTTCAGCTGCTTCAGGAGCTGCGGCGTGTACTTGCCGGCCTTGCGCACGAGCTTGACCTGGAACATCGGCTGCAGCATCGCGTGGTCGCGCCGGCGAATCGTCTGCTGGCCCTTGGGGGCGAAGAAGCTCCACCCCTCGAGCGCGGAGATCATCGCGTCGACGTTCTCGCCGCCTCCCGAGCGCTCGATCGCCCGGACGAGCATCTGACCGGCGACGAAGCCGTCCGGCGTGAAGAGGTCGGGCACCTGGTTCCGCTTCTTCATCGCGGCGACGAGGAAGTCGTTCGCCTTCGTCTTCGGCGCCGTCGAGACGTAGTGCGAGAGGAAGCTGATCTTCGAGGCCACGTCGCCGAAGGCCGGCTCCCAGGTGGCGCGCTCGGCCAGACCGGTGACGACCTTGTTCGAGACGCCGAAGACGCCCTGCTGATCGAGCGCGCGCCACATGGCCGGGCCGGTCGTGCCCGCCCAGGCGACGAACAGGAGGTCGGGGTTGGCCTGCTTCACCTGCTGGGCGAACGGGGTGAAGTCGCTCGCTGTCAGCGGCACGAGGATCCGCGTGACGGTGTGCCCCTTGCCGCCGAGGACGGCGGTGACGGCTGCCGCGTTCCCTGCCCCGAACACCGTGTCCTGGGCGAAGACGACGATCTTGCGACCGACCCCCGTGAGGAACGCGTCGGCGGTCGCGACGTCCTGGTAGGTCTGCCGCCCGGAGCGGAACGTGTAGCGGTTGATGCCCGTGATGGCGTCGCTCGCGGCGGGGCCTGAGATGTAGAGGATCTTGTTCTGGTCGGCGAGCGGCGCGAGCTGGAGCGCCACGCCCGAGGATGCCGTGCCCGCGATGATCTTGTAGCCCCGTCCGATCAGGTCCTTCGCCGCGGTGACGGCCTTCGCGGGATCGCCCGCGTCGTCGACGAGCGTCAGGTTGATCTTGCGTCCGCCGGCGCGCCCCGTGCCCTTCGTGGCGTAGGCGATGCCGAAGCGCAGACCCTGGACGTACTGGGCCCCGTAGGCGGCGAGCAGGCCCGTGCGCGAGTAGACGATTCCGACGTTGACGTCGCCCGAGCCTCTGGCGGCCGCCGGTGCGTTCGGCGCCGCGCTCGGGGTGCTGCGGGCGCTCGAGGCGGCAGCCGAGAGCGCGGCGACTGCGGCGAGCAAGGCTGCGAGCACCAGCAGCCTGGACAACCGGTTTCCGTGCATGGTTCCCCTCCTGAGCAGAACATGGGACCCGATTCAGGTCTAATCTACGCCCCGGCCGAAGCGGGTGTCAAGCAGCGTCGTCAAACCGCCACGATCGCGTCGCCGAGCGCCTGGTCGATCGCCTGCAGCGTGCTCGCGTCCAGCTCGATTCCCGACGCGGAGGCGTTCGCGTCGACCTGCTCGGGGCGGCTCGCGCCCACGATCGCCGAGGCGACGTTCGGCTCGCGCAGCACCCATGCGAGGGCGAGCTGGGCCGGCGTGATGCCGAGACCCTCCGCGATCGGTCGCAGCCGCCGCACTCCCTCGAGCACCGGGTCGGTGCGGAAGCGGTCCATGAACGAGCCCATCTCCTGCGAGGTGGCCCGGGAGCCGGCGGGCGGAGGCTCGCCCGGCTGGTACTTGCCGGTCAGGACTCCCTGAGCCAGCGGCGACCAGACGATCTGGGAGATCCCGTTGGCGGCGCAGAGCGGCATCACCTCGCGCTCGGGCGTCCGCACGAGCAGCGAGTACTGCGGCTGGCTCGAGACGAACTGCTCGACGTCAGGGAGCTCGAGCGCCGCCTGGATCTGCTGCGGTGTCCACTCGCTGAAGCCGAGGTAACGCGCCTTGCCCTGGCGCACGACGTCGGTGAGCGCGCCCATCGTCTCCTCGAGCGGGGTGCGATCGTCGTAGCGATGACACTGGTAGAGGTCGACGTAGTCGGTGCCGAGGCGCGCGAGCGACGCGTCGATCTGCTTGTGCACCTGCTCCGCGGACAGGCCGCGGTCGCTCCGGGACATCGGGAAGTAGGCCTTCGTCGCGAGCACGTACGAGGAGCGATCGCGGCCGCGCAGCACCTCGCCGAGCAGCTCCTCCGCCGCGCCGCGCCCGTAGACGTTCGCCGTGTCGACGAAGTTGATCCCGACCTCGAAGGCGCGGTTGACGCAGGCCTCCGCCCGCTCGCGCTCGACGCCGCCGCCGTACGTGAGCCAGGAGCCGAGGCTGATCTCCGAGACGCGGAGGTCACTCGAGCCGAGTTGCCGGAGCCGCATCGTCCGGGGTTGTACACGAATGCCCACAGGCGCCGGCCTCGTCCTAAGATGCGGGTGTGGACGCGAGCGATCGTCCGGCGACGAGGAGCCCGATCCCGCCCCGGTTGCTCGAGGAGTCACGGCCGGCACCGGCGGCCCGGATGCGCGACCTGCGCGAGGCCTTCCAGAGGGAGGTCGGCAAGGTCGTCGTCGGCAACGACGAGGCGGTCGAGCTGCTCCTGATCGCGGCGGTCTCGGGTGGGCACGCGCTCGTTGAAGGCCCGCCCGGCGTGGCGAAGACGCTCCTCTCGGCCTCGATCGCACGGGCGCTCGGCGTGTCGTTCAAGCGGATCCAGTTCACGCCCGACACGGCGCCGACCGACGTGGTCGGCACGACGCTCGTCCGCGCAGGCGAGCGCGTCTTCCACCCGGGACCGCTCTTCACGAACGTCCTGCTCGCCGACGAGATCAACCGGACACAGCCGCGGACGCAGGCGGCGCTCCTCGAGGCGATGCAGGAGCGGCACGTGACCGTCGACGGCACGACCCGCTGGCTACCGGCACCCTTCGTCGTGATCGCCACCCAGAACCCGCACGAGCACCACGGCGTCTTCGTGCTGCCCGAGTCCCAGCTCGACCGGTTCCTCTTCAAGGCGGTGATCCGCTACGGCGACGAGGAGCAGGAGCTCGAGATGCTGTCCCTGCCTCACCGGGGGCTCCTGCCGGAGATGCTCGAGGACATCCGCCCGCTGCTCGGCCCGGTCGAGCTCGACCGGGTGCAGCTCGAGCTCGACTCGACGAGCGTCCCCGAGCCCGTCGCGCGCTACCTCGTCGCGGTCATCCGCGCCACGCGCGAGCAGCCCGGCGTGTCGCTCGGGGCGAGCCCCCGGGCCGCGATCCACCTGCTCGCCGCGGCGAAGGCCAACGCCCGGCTCGGGGGCAGGCAGGCGGTCGAGCCCGGCGACGTCCGGCGGATGGCACCGCACGTCCTGCGCCATCGCCTGATCGTGGAGGGGCGAACGCCCCGAGGACGTCGTGCGTGCTGCCGTCGACTCGGTGCCCGAGCCGGGCGACGCCTGAGCGACGTCGCTAGACGACAAGGCGCCGCTCGAGATACGCAGCCAGGCGCGTGAGCGGGAAGGACATGAGGAAGAAGACGGCCATCACCCCGGCGTAGATCTCGAACGCGTGCACCTCGCCGGGACCGATCGGCGGCGGCGCGGTCAGACGCTCGACCGACCGCTCGCCCGTCTCGAGCAGCTCCGCGGCGCCGATCACCTGGGCGATCGTCGTGTTCTGGATGATGTTGACGAGCAGGGACACGAGCGGTGGGAGCAACCGGCGCAGCGCCTGGGGGAGAACCACGAACCTGTGCCGGCCGACCCAGCCGAAGCCGAGCGCGGCTGCGGCTTCGTGCTGCTCGCGCGGGATCGACTCGACGGCGCCGCGCGTGGCCTCGGCGACCTGCGCGCTGCCCCAGAGGATCAGCCCGATGGAGGCCGCCGTGAACGGATCGAACTCGAGCTGAGCGCTCACCGACGGCAGCGCGAAGAAGATGATGAAGATGGTGACGAGGATCGGGAGACCGCGCCAGAGCTCGATGTAGAACCGGATCAGCATGCGCGTCGGCCGGAAGCGGATCGTCAGCGCGGTGCCGAGCACGATCCCGATCGCGGCGCTGCCGGCGAGCGCGACGACGGCGATCCGGAGCGTCCCCTTCAGCCCCTCCGTCGCCATGTAGTGGACGATCGGCTCGACCCAGTCCGGGAGCGTCATCGAACGTCCTTCGGCAGAGCGAGGTGCGACTCGAGCAGCCGGATCAGGGCCGACAGCGTCCAGACGATCAGCAGGTAGCCGGCCGCGAGAGTCGTGAAGGTCTCGACCGTCTGGAGCGTGAGCGCGTTGATGTTCAGCGCGGTCGTCGTCAGCTCCTGGTAGGAGATCACGTAGAGCAGCGAGGTGTTCTTGACCACGCTGATGTAGGTGTTGATCGACGGTGGCAGCGCGATGCGCCCGCCGATCGGCAGCGTCACGTTGACGAAGGTCGCGAACTTGCCGAAGCCGAGCGCGTAGCCGGCCTCGCGGTAGCGGAAGGGCACAGCCTCGAAGCCCGCGCGGAAGTTCTCGACGTTGAACGCGCCGCCCCAGACCATGACCGCGAGCCACGCGACGGTGAATGCATCGAGCCGGATCCCGAGCTGCGGCAGGCCGAAGAAGATGAAGAAGATCTGGACGAGGATCGGGGTGTTGCGGATGATCTCGACGTAGGTCGAGGCCAGCTGGCTGACGACCGGGATCCGGTGCGCCCGCGCGGCGCCGAGAACGAGGCCGATCGCGAAGGCGCCGGCGATCGCGATCGCGGACACCCAGAGCGTCCGCCCCAGGCCGGCGAGGAGACCGCCGGCGTTCTCGGAGAGGAACGACCAGTCGAAGGCGACGGCGAGCATGAGCGCGATCCTCTAGGAATGCGGGGAGCGGCCGCTGTTCCGGCCGCTCCCCGTCGCGTCGATGACCTCTCGGCCTAGGTGCACTGGGTGGTCAGATCACCCTTGCTGTAGTAGAAGACCTGCTTCGGGCGGAGCACGTTCTTCGAGAACGCCGCGAAGAACCGCGCCGGCACGTTCTGCTTCAGGATCGGGACGAACGCGTCCTTCTTGCGCATGATGTTGAGCCGGGAGTCGATCCAGCGCTTCATCGCGTCGTTGCCCTGCTTGATGCCGATCCCGTACGGAAGCGGCAGGAAGAGGTCGTCCGTCAGCTTGAGGTTCGGGTCGGCGGCGGCGATGCCGACGAGCACCGTGTCGTCCCACATCAGCGTGTCCGAGCGCCCGTCGCGGAACGCGAGCAGGGCGTTCGTGAAGCCGTCGGTGACGAGCAGCTTGGACTGCTTGTAGCAGTTCTTGACCCACCGGTCGTAGATCGAGCCGCTCGTCGTGGCGACCGTCCGTCCCGCGAGATCCGCCGTCGAGCGGATCGGCGAGTCGTTGCGCACGAGCAGGCGTCCCGTCGCCTTGTAGTAAGCGCGCGAGAAGTCGATGCGGGTGTCGCGGTCGGTCGTGTAGGTGAAGGTCGCGATCACGAGATCGACGCGGCCCGTCGTGAGCGCGGGCTCGCGCGACGGCGTCGTGACGCACGTGAACGTGACGCGGTTCGACTTGCCGAAGGCGAAGCGGGAGAACCACCTCGCGAGCTCGACGTCGAAGCCGGCGTTCTTGCCCTGGACGTCGATGTAGCCGAACGGGGGCGAGTCGCACTTGACCCCGATGTTCCACCGCTTCCGCTCCTTCACCTCCGCGGGCAGCGGCGGCAGCGCTTGCGCCGCGCGTGCCCGGGTCGGGCCGGTCGTCGCGCTCGGCTGGGCGAGCCCGAACGCGGCAGTCACCACCGCGACGAGTCCGACTCCGACCGTCGCGAGCAGGATTCTCTTCATGCAACCCCTCCTTCGTCGTTGATTTCCAGCTCCTCCAGCGAATCGGGCAGCTGAAGCGTGCGGCGGAGGAACGTGCGCGTCCGCTCGTCGCGGGGCCGGTCGAGCACGTCGACCGGGGCGCCCTCCTCCACGATCTTCCCCTCGTCCATGAAGACGAGCCGATCGCCCACCTCGCGCGCGAACTGCATCTCGTGGGTGACGACGAGCATCGTCATCCCCGAGCGCGCGAGGTCGCGCATCACGATCAAGACCTCGCCGACGAGCTCGGGATCGAGCGCGGACGTGACCTCGTCGAAGAGCATCACGTGCGGCTCCATCATCAGCGCGCGCGCGATCGCGACGCGCTGCTGCTGGCCGCCCGAGAGCTGGTGCGGGTAGTGCGCCGCCTTCTCCTCGAGCCCGACGCTCGCGAGCGAGACCCGCGCGCGGGTCTCCGCCTCGGCGCGCGGCACCTTGCGAATCTTGCGCACGGCGAGGGTCACGTTGTCCATCGCGGTCAGATGAGGGAAGAGGTTGAACTGCTGGAAGACCATCCCGATCCGCTGGCGCACGCGTGAGACGTCGGCGCCCCTGCGCGTGATCTCGTCGCCCTCGAGCAGGATGCGGCCGTCGTCGATCGGCTCGAGCAGGTTGATGCAGCGCAGCAGCGTGCTCTTGCCGCTGCCGCTGCGACCGATGATCACGAGCGCCTGGCCGGCTGCGACGCTCAGGTCGACGCCTCTCAGCACCTCGTTGTCGCCGAAGCTCTTGTGGACGCCCTCGAGGCTGACGACGGGGACGTCGGCGCGGGCAGCGCGGGGCACGCCGGCCACGCGATCGGCGGGGTCACTCCCCGGGATCGTCTCCCGCGCTGCGCTCATCGCGCACCGTTTCGCCGCAGATCCAGCTCGAGACACGTGCCCACCGAGTTGCAACCCCCTCAGGTTGCCGCGAACCCGCCGCGGGTCAGACAGTCAACGGAACGGAACGAAGGAAGTCAAGGACGGGCCGCGCCGCCCTCATGAAACTGCTGTCTTAGGCGCCGTGCCGGCGACGCGCCCGGCGGGGCGCGACGTGCGGGACCAGCGTGACCTCCATCGCGCTGCGGGGG
>JACCZA010000065.1 GCA_013696185.1 Actinomycetota bacterium | reverse complement strand
CGGCCCAGCGCCTCGAGCTCGTAGGCGCCGACGAGGATGCCGAGCGGACGTCCCCGGCGTCTCGGAGCGGGCTCACGCACGATCGTCGCCACACCCACGACCAGCGGATGCCCCGCCGCCCGGCTCTCGTAGGCCTCGGAGACGTACGTGTCGCCCGAGGCGGTAACGCCTCTGTACCAGTCGCGGAAGCCGAAGTCGCTGCCGAGGATCGACTCTGTGGCCGGCAATACCTGCAGCAGTCGGCCGTCCATCCGAGCGAGGAAGGTCGAGGCGAACCCCGGCCTCACCTGCCTGAGGTCGCGCAGCTGGGGGACGAGCTGCGCCGCGTCGGGTCGGGGGCTCGCGAGAGCCCGGATCAGGCTCGGGCGACGGGCATAGGACTGCACGAGCTCCGAGACGCCCGTGAGCTCCGCACCGATGGCCACCGAGCTCAGCGCCGCGGCCGAGCGGACGCGCCCCTCGACCTCGCCGGTGACGGCGTTCGAGGCGAGGCGCACGCTCGCCACCGCGAGCAGGGCGACGGGTGCGACGCTGAGGAGCAGGAAGAGCAGGACGAGCCGGGCGACGGGCGATCGCGTGATCCTCCGGCGGGGGCTCGACGCTCGAATCCGGGGGGCGATGAGGGCGCTCATTCCATCGTCACCCGGACGTCTCGCGCCTTCCCGGCACCCGGCCGGAGCACGCTGAACGTGGTGACCTTGCCGCTCTCGACGCCGGCGACGGCGTCGCAGTAGCTCGCGAGCGAGTTGTCGACCGGTATCCCGTTCACGGCGACGACCACGCCGCCCCCTGACCCGAGGCCGGCCTTCGCGGCGCCCGTGCCGGGAACGGCGTCGCGGGCCAGCAGTCCCGCCGGCAGCTTCTCCAGCGCTTCGTCCTTCCGCGTGGGATAGCCGAGGCCGAGGCCGCTCCAGCCGATCGAGCGACCCGTACGCAGCACGCTCGTGATCTCCTTCACGCGGTCGACGCCGATCGCGTAGTTCTGGCCCTGGATGATCCGTCCGTCCGACGAGAGCGTCCGCCCCGCCGAGTTGACGCCGACGAGCCTGCCCTCGAGGTCGACCAGGGGACCTCCCGAGTTGCCGGGGTTGATGGCGGCATCGGTCTGCACGACGTTCGGGTAGCGGGGCACGTCGAGCGCCGCCTCGCGGTAGGCGGTGCGCACGACCGACACCACGCCGGTGGTGGACGTGAGACTTGCCTCGGCCGAGGCGTTGGCCGGATAGCCGACGGCCACGACAGTCTCGCCGAGCCGCAGCGACGACTGCTTGCCGAGCGGCAGCGAGCGCAGGCCCGACCGGTCGCGCACGCGCAGCACCGCCAGGTCCTCGCACGGAGCGACGCCGACGATGTCGGTGGGACGGATGTCGTTGTCGACGCCGACGACGAGTGACGTGCCGCCGTTCACGACGTGCGCGTTCGTGACCACGAGCCCCTCCGCGCCGTCGAGCACCCAGCCGGTGCCGCTGCCGACGCGCTGCCCGGCTCGCCGCACCTCGACGAGCACCGTCGCGGGCGCCACCTGCTCCACGGTGCGCTGCACGGCGTTCCGCTCGCCGCCACCGGGGGGCAGCACGCCCGTCGCGAAGAGAGCGCCGCCGCCCACCGCCGCCACGATCGCGAGCGAGGCGAGCACCGTGACGCGGCGCAGCGAGCGCTGCACGACCCGCCTGTGGACGGCGGAGGGGGTCAGCGCCGCCCCGAGCTGCGTCGCGCCTCCCGGCCGACCGGGCTCCTCGCGGGACGAGGCGATGACGGCGTCCCCCACCTGGATCTGCTCGTGACCCGCGAGCACCGCCGAGTCGACGCGGTTGCCGTTGACGAACGTGCCGTTGCTCGAGCCGAGATCCCGGAGTGCGAAGCCGCCGGCCGGCAGCCGGGTCAGGACCGCGTGGCGCCTCGACACGCGCGAGTCCGCCAGGACGAGGTCGCAGTCCTCGTCGCGCCCGAGGACGAACTCGTCGCCTGCGACGCACACCGCCGACCCGCGCTCGCGGCCGCTGCGGATCGTGAGCCAGAGCGCCGCGGCGCCCCGCTCGGATCGCACGCTGTCGCCAGGCCCCGCGGCCCCCAGCCTCTCTCGCTCCATGCGAGCGACATCGGCACGCCCCGAGCGCGGGTTGACGCGCGATCCCCCGATCAGGGCGCCCGCCCGCGCGAAGTCCGCCGCCGCGAGGCCGCCGCGTCTCGGTCAGGCGGGGCTCTCCCGCCGCAGGCGCAGCGCCCCCGAGCCGAGGGCGACGCCGGGCAGGATCAACGCGAGGCCCGCGAGTGCCGCGAGCGAGAGCCGCTCGTCCAGGAGCAGCACGCCGTAGAGGAGCGCCGTCGGCGGCAGCAGATACGTGACGAGACTCGTCCGCGCGGAGCCGTGGAGGCGCAGCATCCGGAAGAGGACGAGCTGCGCGACCGCCGTGCCGAGCACGGTCAGGGCGACCACCGAGGCGATCGCCCGCCAGCCCGGCAGCTCGTGTGGCAGCTGGAACGCCGCGACCGGCGCCAGCACGAGCGCTCCGCACAGCATCGACGCGGTGGCGAGGACGGTGCCGGAGGTCTCGGCCACGCGGAGCTGCCCGTAAAGGCTCCCGCACGCGTAGGAGAGACCCGCGGCGACGACGGCCAGGGTTCCGGCGACCGCCCACCACCCGCCCTCGGGCTGGGCGCCCGCGAGCACGGCGACGCCCACGAGCCCGAGCAGCAGCCCGGCGAGGCGAGGGCCACTCGTGCGCTCGCTCGGCCTGAAGCGGATCGCGAGCAGGACGACGAAGAGCGGGACGACGGCGTTCGCGATCGCCGCGATCCCGGAGTCGATGTGCTTCTCGCCCCAGGCGATCAGCGTGAAGGGAATCGCCGCGTTGATCGTGCCGAGCACGAAGCCCGGGCGGACGGCGCCGCGCAGCTCCCGCAGACCGGCGCGCACTCCCGAGCGAGCGAGCAGCACGGGGAGGAGCAGGCAGCCGGCGACGACGAGCCGGAAGAAGATCATCGCCGCCGGCTCGATCTCGTCGACGGCGACCTTGATGAAGAGGTACGAGGCTCCCCAGACGGCGGCGAGGAAGGCGAGCATCCAGACGTAGCTGCGCGTCACCTTCCGAGGCTAGCCGCCGGGCGCCCGCGGGCCCGGCCGGAGCGCGCCGGTGCCGAGCGCGACGCCGCCGAGGATCAGCGCCAGCCCGACGATCGACGAGAGCTCGAGCGGCTCGTCGAGCAGGACGGCGCCGTAGACGACCGCCATCGTCGGCACGAGGTAGTTGACGAGGATCGCGCGCGAGGCGCCGGCGCCGCTGATGATCGCGAAGTAGAGCAGGTAGGCGACGCCCGTCCCGCCCATGCCGAGCGCGGCCAGCGCGGCGGTCGTCTCCCACCCCGGCAGGGCGTCCGGGCGCTGCAGGAACGCGAGCGGGAGCGTCAGGACGACGGCCCAGAGCGCCGTCCCGGTCGCCACGGCGACCGGTGGCACCCCGGCGAGGCGCCGGCCGACGTACAGGCCGGAGACGGAGTAGAAGAGCGCCGCGACGAGGATCGAGACGGCACCCGCGAAGGCGTTCTGTTCCCCGCCAGGCTGTACGCCGAGGAGCAGCGCCACACCGGCGAAGCCGGCGAGGATGCCTGCGAGGCGCAGCCCGCTCGCCGCCTCCACGCGGTCGTAGCCGAGCGCGACGAGGGTCGTGAAGAGTGGCGAGGCGGCGAGCAGGATGCCCGTCAGCCCCGAGTCGAGCCACTGCTGACCCCAGGCGATCAGGAAGAAGGGCGCGACGGCGTTCAGGAGCGCGACCGCCGCGAGCGGCACGAGCGCGGCTCGCAGCGCGCGGGCCGTCCGGCGCCGCTCGCGTGAGAGCGCGAGTACGGGGACGAGCACGAGCACGGCGAACAGGAAGCGGCCCTCGATCAGCGCGCCCGGCTCGAGCTCGCGGAGGCCGATCTCGTTCAGGAGGTACGACGACCCCCAGATGGCGCCGAGAGCGAGCAGCATGATCAGGTAGCGGCGCGGCATACGGCGGGAGACGGATTCTTCCCGCACCTCCGGCCCCGGCGTCGCAAGCGAGGAGATCCGTCGCACCCGGCGACTAGACTCCCCCCTCTGACGGAGGTCGCAGAACACCAGCTCCATCGAGCCCTCGGTCTCACCGACGGGGAGCTCGATCGAATCCAGGAGCTGCTCGGTCGCGATCCGAACGACTTCGAGCTCGCCGTCTTCTCGCTGCTCTGGTCCGAGCACTGCGCCTACAAGCACTCCGCGCTCCTGCTCCGGCGACTCCCCTCGAAGGGCGCGCGCGTGCTGCAGGGACCGGGCGAGAACGCCGGCGTGATCGACCTCGGTGGCGGCGAAGCCGTGGCCTTCAAGGTCGAGAGCCACAACCATCCGTCGGCGATCGAGCCGTTCCAGGGAGCGGCGACCGGCGTCGGCGGCATCCTGCGGGACATCGTCGCTATGGGCGCCCGGCCGATCGCGCTCCTCGACGGCCTGCGCTTCGGCGAGCCGGGCTGGCAGTTCGAGCGCGCCGTCGCCGGAATCGGGCACTACGGCAACAGCGTCGGCGTGGCGACGGTCGGCGGCGAGGCGGTCTTCGATCCCGCCTACGCCGACAACCCGCTCGTGAACGCGATGTGCGTCGGCCTCCTACCGACCGAGCGCCTCACACGCGCGCGCGCGAGCGGCCCCGGGAACCTCGTCGTCCTCTACGGGGCGACCACGGGGCGCGACGGCATCGGAGGCGCGAGCGTGCTCGCGAGCCAGGAGCTCGGCGGGGAGGCCGCCGAGAAGCGGCCGTCGGTGCAGATCGGCGACCCCTTCACGGGCAAGAAGCTGATCGAGGCGAGCCTCGAGCTCGTCGAGCGCCGGCTCGTGGAGTCGCTGCAGGACTGCGGCGCCGCCGGGCTCGCCTCCTCCCTGGCCGAGATGGCGAAGGACGGTGCCGGCATCGACGTCGAGCTCGACCGAGTGCCGCTCCGCGAGCTCGACCTCGAGCCCTGGGAGATCATCATCTCCGAGAGCCAGGAGCGGATGGTCGCCGTCGTCCAGCCGCCGCTGCTCGGCGCGGTCGAGGCCGTCTGCGCGCGCTGGGAGCTGCCCTGCACCGCGATCGGCAGGGTGACGGGCGGCGGCGAGCTGCGGGCGCTCTCCGGCGGCGAGGAGCTCGCGTGCATCCCGGCTCGCTTCCTGACCGAGGAGGCACCGCGTTACCGCGTCCGGCGCACACCGCGCGAGGCGCGGCGGGCTCCGCCGCCCGCTGGGCCGGCCCCGCCGACCGAGGACGCGCTGCTCGCGCTCCTCCGCTCGCCGAACGTGCGCAGCCGCTCGTGGCTCTACCGCCGCTACGACCACCTCGTGGGCTCGCGCACGGTGCGGCGG
>JACCZA010000024.1 GCA_013696185.1 Actinomycetota bacterium | reverse complement strand
GCCCCGCCGCACGCGGAGCCGCGCGAGCGCGTGCTCGACGAGCCCGTTCATGCGGGAGCGAGCCGTCCGTCCCGCAGCTCGAGCACGCGGTCCGCGAGCGCCGATGCCTCGCGGTCGTGGGTCACGAGCACGACCGCGCGATTTCCCCGCGCCAGCTCGCGCAGCAGGCCGAGCACCGTCGCCGCGGCCTCGGCGTCGAGGTTCCCGGTCGGCTCGTCTGCGAGCACGAGCACGGGCTCGTTGACGACGGCCCGCGCGATCGCGAGCCGCTGCTGCTCGCCGCCCGAGAGCGTATCCGGCAGCCGGTCGGCGACCTCCGCGAGCCCGAGCGAGCCGATCAGCTCGTGGGCCCGTGCAGCGGCCCGCGTCCCGTCGCCGGCGAGCCGGGCCGGCAGCAGCACGTTCTGCAGGCCCGTCAGCTCGGGCAGGAGGTGGAACGACTGGAAGACGAAGCCGATGTGACGGCGGCGGAGCGCCGTCAGCCCCGACTCGCGCTGCCGGTCGAGGCGGACTCCCGCGACCTCGATCGTGCCGCTCTCGGCGCGGTCGAGGCCCCCGAGCAGGTGCAGGAGCGTGGACTTCCCCGAGCCCGACCGCCCGACGATCGCGACGAGCTCGCCGCCCGAGACGTCGACGTCTGCCCCGTCGAGCACCCGGCGGGCAGCCCTGCCGGCGCCGTAGACCTTGACGAGGTCCCGCGCCCTCGCGATCGGTGCCATCCTGCGAGCCAGGATAGGGACGGCCGGCGAGCGGCCGTCCCCGCCCCCCGAGCGGAGGCGGACGTCTCGCCCGCGCGCCCGGCCCCGCCGGCGTCATGATCCCCGCGTGCTCTTCCAGCCGGAGCTCGAGACGCAGGCGCCCGAGGAGCGCGCGGAGCGCGGGGCCGAGCGGCTGCGCTCGCTCGTCGAGCGCCTGGCGCGGTCGGATTCGCCGTACTGGCGCGAGAAGCTCGCGGGCGTCGAGGTCGGCGCGATCCGAAGCCTCGGCGACCTCTCCTCTCTCCCGTTCTCGGCGAAGGCGGAGCTCCGGGACACCTACCCCTTCGGCAGCCTCGCCGTGCCGCTCGCGCAGACGGTGCGGATCCACGCCTCCTCGGGCACGCGCGGCAAGCCGACGATCGTCGCCTACACCGCCCGCGACGTCGAGATCTTCGCGGAGGTGAACGCGCGCGCGATCGGCTGCGCGGGCGGGACGCCGGCCGACGTCCTTCACGTCGCCTACGGCTACGGGCTCTTCACCGGCGGCCTCGGCCTCCACTACGGGGGCGAGCGGCTCGGCGCGACCGTCGTGCCAGCCTCGGGCGGGAACGTGCAGCTCCAGCTCGAGCTCCTGGCCGACCTTGGCGCGAGCGGGATCTGCTGCACGCCGTCGTTCGCGCTCCTCCTCGGCGAGCGTGCGGCGGAGAGCGGCCTGCGCGAGCGGATCGCACTTCGCTACGGCGTGCTCGGCGCCGAGCCCTGGTCGGAGGGGCTGCGCGAGAAGATCCAGGAGGCCTGGGGCGGCGGCTTCGCGGCCTGCGACATCTACGGGCTCTCGGAGGTGATGGGCCCGGGCGTCGCGATGGAGTGCCGCGAGGGCAGGGGCGCGCTCCACGTCTTCGACGACCACTTCCTGCCCGAGATCGTCGACGTCGAGAGCGGCGAGCCTCTGGCGGCGGGCGAGACGGGCGAGCTCGTCCTGACGACGCTGACGAAGGAGGCCTTCCCTGTCCTGCGCTACCGCACCGGCGACGTCACGCGCTTCGTCGAGGGCCCGTGCCCGTGCGGGCGGACGCACCGGCGGATCGCGCGCTTCTCGGGGCGGGTGGACGACATGCTCGTGATCCGCGGCGTGAACGTCTTCCCGAGCGCGATCGAGGCGGCCCTCCTCGACGACCCGGCGCTCGGCGGCCAGTACGCCATCGTCGTCGACCGGCGAGGCACGCTCCCGGAGCTCGAGGTGCACGCCGAGCTCCAGCCCGGAGCCGACCGCGAGCTCGTCGAGCGGCGCCTGCGCGAGCGCCTCGCGGCGCGCCTCCGCGTGCGGGTGGACGTCGTCCTCGGGGAGGCCGGCTCGCTGCCCCGCCAGGAGCTCGGCAAGGCGAAGCGGGTGTTCGAGCGCACGGGGGAGCGGGACGAGTTTCAGCAGCTTCTCCGCTCGCCCTGAGGAAGGAGAGCCGAGCGCGCGGGGAAGGAAGCGGCGGACAGGCCCCGACCGGACGACGCCGGGCCCGATCGGCACACTCTTAGCTCCACTCGCCAGGTCCGACAGCGCCACCGCGGCCGGCGGGAGCGTGAGGCCGGGCGCGGGGGATCTGAGAGGATCGCCGCGTGCGCGGCGCTGGAGACGGGGCGGCCTGCAGGGTCGAGGGCGTGTCGAAGGCCTTCGGTGCGGTGCGCGCCGTGCGGGACGTCTCGTTCGCCGTCGAGCCCGGCTCGCTCACGTGCCTGATCGGCCCGAACGGCGCCGGCAAGTCGACGCTCCTGCACTGCATCTCGGGCTTCCTGCGCCACGACGCCGGCAGGATCGAGATCGAGGGCACCGACGTCTCGCGCTGGCCGGCCCACCGGCGGGCGCGGAACGGGCTCGGCACCGTCTTCCAGACGACCCGCCCGCTCGAGCGGCTCGACGTCTGGACGAACGCGATGGTCGGCTGCCACGCCTGGACGCGGTCGGACTTCCTGGCCGGCATCCTGCGCCCGCCCCGGCAGCGGCGCGAGGAGCGGGAGATCCGGGAGGCCTCGCGCGAGGCGCTCGCGCTCGTAGGGCTCGAGCAGCGGCTGCTCGACGCGGCCGACGCGCTCCCGATCGGCCAGCTGCGTCTGCTCTCGATCGCGCGCGTGCTCGCCCAGCGCCCGCGCGTGCTCCTGCTCGACGAGCCGGTCGCGGGACTCCGCGCTGCCGAGAAGCGCCAGCTGACGACGGTCTTCCGCGACCTCAGGGAGCGCGGCCTGACCCAGGTGCTCGTCGAGCACGACATGCAGTTCGTCGGCTCGGTCGCCGATCGGGTGATCGTGCTCGACCGGGGCGCCGTGATCGCCGACGGCCCGCCCGAGCAGGTGCGCGGAGACGAGCGCGTGATCTCGGCCTACCTGGGAACGGCGGTGCTGTGACCGCGCTCCTCGAGGTCGAGGGGTTGCAGGTCCGGTACGGGCCCGCCCTCGCCGTCGACGGCGTCTCCCTGCGCCTCGAGGCCGGGGAGCGCGTGGCGCTGATCGGGCCGAACGGCGCCGGCAAGTCGTCCCTCCTGAACGCCGTCTGCGGCCTGGTCAAGCCGGCGGGCGGACAGGTCCGGATCGACGGGGACGACGTGACGGGAGCCGCTCCGGGGGCGATCGTCCGCCGGGGCGTCTCGCAGGTGCCCGAGGGCCGTCAGGTGTTCGGGACGCTGCCGGTCGAGTCGAACCTCCTGCTCGGCGCCTACGGCCGGCTCTTCCGGGGCGAGCTCGTCTCCGCCACCCTGCGCTACCTCCGGGGCCGCGCCGAGACGAGGGCTCGGCTCGAGCGGATCTACGAGCTCCTGCCGAAGCTCCGCGAGCTGCGCGAGCGACCCGCCGGCCAGACCTCGGGCGGGGAGCAGCAGATGGTCGCGATCGGGCGGGCGCTGATGGCCGATCCGCGCCTGCTCGCGATCGACGAGCTCTCCCTCGGGCTCGCGCCCGTCGTCGTCCAGGACCTCGCCGCCTTCCTGCGCACGCTGAACGAGGAGCGGGGCGTCGCGCTCCTCCTCGTGGAGCAGAACGCGCAGCTCGCCTTCGAGCTCTGCAGCCGTGCCTACGTGCTCGAGGCAGGACGCTGCGTGCTGGAGGGGCGAAGCGCCGAGCTGCAGCGGAACGAGCTCGTCCGCACCGCGTACCTGGGCGGCGGGCTCGAGGTGGTGCCGGCGTGACGAACTTCCTCCAGCTCGTCGTGGTCGGGCTCAGCTCGGGCTTCGCCTACGCCCTCGTCGGGATCGGGATGGTGCTCATCCACCGCACGACGGGGATCGTGAACTTCGCGCAGGGCGCCTTCGCCGTCATGGGCGGGCTCGTGACGGCGACGCTCGTGGACGACGTGCCGACCTTCCTGGCAGGCCTGCTCGCCGTGCTCCTGGTCGCCGCCGTCGGTGGCGCGATGGGCTTCGTCGCTCTCGGCCGCCGCGGCCGGACGACGCTCCTCGCGAGCCTGATCATCACGCTCGGCCTCGCGCTCCTGACCTCGGCAGTCCACCTGCTCGTCTTCACCGACGTGCCGAGGACGTACCCGCGCATCTCCGCCACCTCGTGGGACGTCGGCGGCGTCACCGTCGACCCGCAGTACGTGCTGATCGCGTGCGTCTCGCTCGCCTCCGCGCTGCTGCTCACGTTCGTCCTGCGCCGCACGATCGTCGGCAACGCGCTCGTCGCGTGCTCGGACTCGCGCCGGGCTGCCGAGCTCGTCGGCCTGAGCGTGCGCTCGCTCGGCGTGCTCAGCTTCGCCGTCTCGGCGGCCCTCGGCGCGCTCGCGGGACTGCTGATCATCCCGCTGATCCCGCTGACCTACGACTCGGACGTCTCGATCGCCGTCAACGGCTTCGCCGCCGCCGCGTTCGGCGGGCTCGACAGCATCCGGGGCGCGCTCGCAGGCGGCCTCGTCCTCGGCATCGCCGAGAACCTCGTGATCGGCTACATCGATCCCCAGTACCAGCTGGCGATCGGGCTCGTGATCATGCTGATGATCATCTCCTGGCGCTCGCGGCACGAGGTGGCGACGTAGCGACCGTCGCCGCACCGGCGGCCGCGCGGCCGCGCTGGCTCTCGCTCGGCAAGTGGGCTGCGATCGCGCTGCTCGGGACGCTGGCGGTCGCGCTCCCGTACCTGCCGTTCCCGATCGACAACCCTGGCGACCGGACGCTCTACACGCTGATGGGCCTCTCCGCGATGGTCGCGATCGGGCTCTCGCTGCTCATGGGCTTTGCGGGGCAGGTCTCACTCGGGCAGGGAGCCTTCTACGCGCTCGGCGCCTACGCCGCGGGCCTGCTCTCGGTGCCGAAGGAGCTCTTCGCCAACGGCCTCGGCCTCGATCCCCTCCTCGCCCTCGCGGCCGCGCCGCTCCTGACCGCCACCGTCGCGGCCGTCGTCGGCGTGCCCCTGCTGCGGCTGCGGGGCCACTACCTCGCCTTCGCCACGCTCGCGCTGCACCTGATCCTGCTCTCGGTCATCTTCGGCGAGGAGCGGCTGACGGGCGGGCAGACCGGTCTGATCGGGATTCCCGCGCTCGAGGTCGGAGGGAGGACGATCACCGGCAACCTGCACACGGCGGTCGTGTGGGCGCTCGTCGTCGTCTGCTTCGTGATCGCCCAGAACCTCGTGCGCTCGCGCGCCGGGCGCGGCCTGCAGGCGATCGCGACGAGCGAGGCGAGCGCGGCGGCCGCGGGCGTCGACGTCGCCTCCTACAAGCTCCGCCTCTTCGTGCTCGCGGCGGGCTTCGCCGGGCTCGCGGGAGGTCTCTACACCTACCTGCTGCTCTACCTGTCGCCCGACGCCTTCACGCTGCTGATCAGCATCGAGTTCGTCGTCATGGTCGCCGTCGGCGGGCTCGGCAGCGTCTCGGGCGCCGTCCTCGGCGCCGTGGTCGTGACGCTCCTGCAGTACTACCTGCAGAAGTTCGGCACGCGGCAGGAGCTCCTCGGTCTCGACCTGCCGATCCAGACGCCGACGGTGGCGCGGATCGGCGTCTACGGCCTCATCTTCGTGCTCGTGATGCTCTTCTTCCCGCGGGGCCTCCTGCCCGCGTTCACGGGCGCGCTGCGCCGGCTCGGCCGGCGGTAACGCCGAGAGCCCGAGGCCGAAGCCCCGGGCTCTGGACGAGACGTCGGGTCCCTACTTCTTGCCGGTCAGGTTCTGCCCGGGCACCGGGACCATCTGGCAGTTCTTGATCTGCGAGATCGCCATGTTCCTCAGGCTGAGACCTGCGTGATTCAGCTTCGTGTAGTTGTAGACCCCCGCCGGGCCGACGAAGCCGCGCAGCTTCGTCTCGAGGGCGGTGTTGATGCCCTCGCGGCTGTAGCCGCCGCGCAGCATCGCCTGACGGAACATGCGCACGCCCGTGTAGCCGTCGAAGACGAAGGTGCTGATGTTGCCGCCGACGAGGCGACCGACCTTGAGCGCCACGGTCTTCGACGGGTTCGTCTTCGGCAGGTACTTCGCGACGAGCCCGATGTGCGACGAGATGACCGCGCCGTTCGACTGCGGGCACGCCGGCTCGAGGTACGTGGCGGAGGCGTTGCCGCCGGTCAGCACGATCAGCTGCTGGAGGCCGAGCTGCCGCGCCTCCTTCGTGATCGCGACCGAGGCCGGCGTGGCGTTGTAGATCCAGATCGCCTGCGCGTTCGAGCCGCGCACCTTCGTCAGCTGCGAGGTGAACGACGTCGCCGTCAGAGGGAAGTCCTCCTGCACGACGATCTCGAGGCCGTACGCCCGTGCGAGCTGCGTGACGTTCGCGGTGCCCTCCGAGCCGTAGCCGCCGGTGTCGGCGATGAGCGCGATCCGCGAGATCTTCTTCGAGCGCAGGTAGCGCGCCATCGAGTACGCGAAGAGCCGGCTCGTCGCCGTCGTCGTGTAGAGGTACGGCTTCGCGGGATAGACCTGCCTGCCCGAGCCGGCCATGCTGATGTACGGAATCTTGAACTGCTCGGCGAGCGGCGCGTTCGCGAGCGAGGACGAGCTGAAGCCGGAGCCGATCACGCCGAGGTAGCGCGAGTCGGCGGCGATCCGCTGCATGAGCTGCACCGACTGCGACGGGTTCGACGTGTCGTCGAAGACGTCGATCACGAGCTTGCGCCCGTTCACCCCACCCGAGGCGTTGACCTCCTTGAGCGCGGCCTCCATGCCGCGCCGGTTGTCGATGCCGACGTTCGAGAGCGAGCCCGTGAGGGCCGCGATCATGGCGATCCGGACCTCCCCGCTGCCGGCGTCGGCCCGAGTCGCGGCCAGCCCGGCGACGAGCGCCGCGCCCACGGCCGCGACGAGCAGCACCGGGAGCCACCAGCGCAATTTCCGTTCGTGCATGTGCCCTCCCCTTCGTTGTCCGGTCGACCGATGAGACGTCGGCCGAGTATGAACGTTTGCCCGTGCCCTTTCCGCCCGGCCCGGGGCTACCGCATGAAGAGACCCCCGTTGGCGTCGAAGGTGGCGCCCGTGACGTAGCCGGCGTCCTCGGAGCAGAGGAAGGCCGCGAGCGCGCCGATCTCCCGCGGCTCGCCGAAGCGCCCGACCGGGATGGTGGCGCGCACCGCCTCCAGCCGCTCGGGCGGCATCGCCGCGAGCGCGGGCGTGCGCACCGCCGCCGGCGCGATCGCGTTCACCGTCACGCCGTCGCCGGCGAGCTCCTTCGCGACGATCTTCGTCAGCACGAGGATGCCGGCCTTCGAGGCGGCGTAGTGCGCCCCCGCGATGGCGCCCCCCTGCTGCCCCGCGAGCGACGAGAGGTTGACGATCCTCCCCCACCCCCGCTCGCGCATCCTCGGCCCGGCGAGCTGGCAGCCGAGGAAGACGCCGCGCAGGTTGACCGCGAGCACGTCGTCCCACTCGGCCGGCTCGATCTCCCAGAAGGAGCGGCTGACCGTGGACGCGGCGTTGTTGACGAGGACGTCGGGGCCGTCGACGTCGTCCAGGAGCGCGGCGAGCGAGGCGCGGCTGCGGACGTCGACCGGCGCGGCACGGGCGCGCTCGCCGAGCTCGGCCGCGACGCGCTCCGCCGCGGCGAGGTCGATGTCCGCGACGACGACCTCGGCGCCCGCAGCGTGGAGTGCACCGGCGATCGCCTCGCCGATCCCCTGCCCCGCCCCCGTCACGACCGCTGTCCTGCCGGCGAGCGAGGTCATGGCCCGGGCGGTGTCGCCGGGGCGATCTCGACGCCGAGCGCCGTCTTGCCGAAGAGGTCGAGCGCCTCGAGGTTGTTGTAGGGCATGATCGTGCCCGCCCTCACGTCGCGGTACATCCGCTCGAGCGGGAAGCGGCGGAAGAAGCCCGCGCCGCCGACGACGTGCAGCGCGCGGTCGACGATCGCGATCGCGTTGTTTGTCGCGACGTACTTGGCGAGCACGGCGCGCGCCATCCCCGCCTGCACCGGCGCGGTCGCGAGCGAGCCCGACTCCAGCTCCTCGGCGTGGCGCCGCAGCACGGCGCGGGCCGTCTCGAGCAGCACCTCCATCTCGGCGAAGAGGTGCTGCACCTGGGGGTCGTCGCCCCGGCCGCGTGCGAGCGCCTGCTCCCGCGCGAAGGCCATCGCGCCCGCGCCGATGCCGAGGTAGACGGCGCCGAAGGTCGGCATCGCCCAGCCCCAGACCGTCTTCAGCATGACTGCGTCGAAATGGCCGACGGGATAGCGATGGAACACCGCGTCGGCCGGGACGAAGACGTCGTCGAGCTCGAAGTCGTCGCTCCGCGTCGCCCGCATGCCGAGCGTGTCCCAGGTCTCCTTGAAGCGCAGCCCCTCGGCGTCGCGCGGCACGCGGAAGAAGAGCACCTCGCCGTCGAGGCGCGCGCGCGTCGAGAACTCGGTGCAGACCGCCGACTCGGTACCGAAGATCTTCTTCCCCGTGACGCGGTAGCCGCCCTCGACGGGCGTCGCGACCGAGCTCGAGGTCATCAGGGTCGGGTCGCCCGGCTCGGCGGACATCGACGCGTAGACGAGTCGCCCGTCGGCGGCCCGGCGCAGGACGTCGGCGAGCCCCTCGTCGCCGCTCAGGCGCCACAGGCCCGCGAGCTGGCCGATCGGCGAGACGTGCATGTTCACGGCGAGCGCCGTCGAGCCGCAGCCCATCGCGAGCCGCTCCTGCGCCACGATCAGGTCGTGGAGCGAGGCGCCCATGCCGCCGAGCTCCTCCGGCACGGTCAGCCCGAGGTAGCCCTCGCGGCGCATCTCCTCGTAGTTCTCGTACGGGAAGGAGCCCTCGCGGTCGTGGGCGGCGGCGCGCCCGGCGAAGGAGTCCGCGAGGCGGCCCGCGAGCTCGACGATGCCCCGCTCGCGGCCCGACAGGATGCGCTCCATCCGCCCTCCCTCTCCCTCCGCCGTTGTCACCCCCGGTGGGGGGTGCTACTGTCGCACGATTCCCGTGGCTGCGTCAAGCGAGGCCGTCCCACCCGACCCGATCGGATCGCTGGTCGAGGTCGGCCTCACGCCCAACGAGGCTCGTATCTACGCGACGCTCCTGCGGCTCGGCGCCGCGGGCGCAGCGGAGACCGCCTCGGCGGCGGGCGTGCCGAGGCAGAAGGTCTACGAGGCCCTCCGCCTGCTCGCGCAGCGCGGCTTCTGCACCGTCGCGGCCGAGCGCGTCGCCTCCTACCGCCCCGTGCCGGCCGCGATCGCCCTGCCCGCCTGGCTGCGCCACCGTGAGCAGGAGCGCCGGCTCGCCGCGGAGGGCGACGAGCGCGTGGCCGAGTCGCTGATTCGACTCCTGCCCGATCCCGGAGCCGCCCCGCGCGCGCCGGCCGTCGACTTCATGGAGGCCGTCTTCGGCCGGGCGCGCACGAGCGATGCGCTCGAGCAGCTGATCGACCGCGCCGAGCGCTCGCTCGACATGATCCAGCAGCCGCCCTTCCTGCAGCCGCGCTCGCGCTGGAACGACGCGGAGGTGGGGGCCGCACGCCGCGGCGCCCGCGTGCGCGTCCTCTACACGCCCGGCGCGATCCGCGACCCGCGGCGCTTCGCCGGGCTCCGGGCGGCGGGGGCAGAGCTGCGCGTCCGTCCCGCCGTGCCGATGAAGCTGCTCGTCCGCGACGGCGTCGAGGCGATGATCTCCCTGCGCGACCCGGCGACCGGGGAGCAGGGGCTGACGAGCGCCGTGATCCGGCACCCGGACCTCGTCGGGCCACTGCAGCTCCTGTTCGCCAGGGAGTGGGAGGATGCCCTCCCCTTGGAGCAAGGAGCCGCCCATGAGTGAGAGCTACCGCGAGAGCGCCTCGGCGGACGGGCTCCGCGTCCTCTTCTGCATCGGCGTGATGCCCGCCTTCTTCGAGCTCGAGCCCGTGCGCGTGGGATCGACCGCGCAGGCGATCGTCGCCGCGTTCGAGGATCTCGGCGGCCGCTTCGGCCTGCGCGTGCTCGGGACGATGGACGACGACCGGCTGATGGTCGGCTCGTCGGCCACGTGGCCGTGGACCTGCTACATCCTCGCCGACGCGCCGAGCCTGGAGGCGGTCGCCGCCGTCTGCAACGTCGT
>JACCZA010000018.1 GCA_013696185.1 Actinomycetota bacterium | reverse complement strand
ATCGCCGCGCGCATCCCCGCGCAGCCGGCCCCGATCACCAGGACATCGTGCTTGCCGTCCACCTGGGGAGACGCTACACAAGCGGGCTCGGCGACGGCCTCGTACCAGGCGCCACCAGCCGGCCTTGTCCGTCGTGGAGCAAACGACACAAACCGGCACGAGTTCGGGCGGATCTCTCGACACGCGCGTGCTACGGGGTCTGACCCCGTCTGAACGACGGAGCTCTCGGAGGCGGCAAATCAGGGCCGGCGACGCGGGGCCTGCGGCCGCCTGCCGCTCTCTGCTCCCGGCGCTCTAGGCCCGCGGCCCCGCCGCCGCGAGGGCTTCCCCCGCCTCCCCGAACTTCGCGAAGTTCTCGCGGAACATCTCGGCCAGCTCTCGCGCCTTGCGGTCGTAGGCCTCGGGATCCCGCCACGTCGAGCGTGGCTCGAGGAGCCTCGCGTCGACGCCAGGCACGTCGAGCGGCACGCTGAAGCCGAAGACGTCGTCCGTGCGGTACTCGGCCTTCTCCAGCTCGCCGGAGAGGGCGGCACGAAGCAGCGCGCGCGTCGCCTCGATCGGCATCCGCTCGCCCTCGCCGAAGGCACCGCCCGTCCAGCCGGTGTTGACGAGCCAGACGGTCGCTTCGTGGCGATCGAGCCGCTTCCCCAGAAGCCGTGCGTAGACGGCGGGCGGCTGCGGCAGGAAGGGCGCGCCGAAGCACGCCGAGAACGTCGCCTGCGGCTCGGAGACGCCGATCTCGGTGCCGGCGACCTTCGCCGTGTAGCCGGACAGGAAGTAGAACATGCCCTGATCGCGCGTCAGCCGCGCGAGCGGGGGCAGGATGCCGAAGGCATCGGCGGTGAGCATGATCACGGAGCTCGGGTGCCCGGCGCGCTTCTCGGGCAGCGCATTCGCGATCTGCTCCAGCTTGTAGGCAGCGCGCGTGTTCTCGGTCTTCGACGCATCGGCGAGATCGAGCACGCCGCGCTCGTCGGAGACGACGTTCTCGAGCACCGTGCCGAACGCGCGCGTCGTCGCGAAGATCTGCGGCTCGGCCTCGGGCGAGAGGCGGATCACCTTCGCGTAGCAGCCGCCCTCGAGGTTGAACACGCCGTCGTCGCTCCAGCCGTGCTCGTCGTCGCCGATCAGATGGCGCTCCGGGTCGGCCGAGAGCGTCGTCTTGCCCGTGCCGGAGAGGCCGAAGAAGGCTGCGACCCTGCCGTCGTCGCCGACGTTCGCCGAGCAGTGCATCGGCATCACGTCCCGGAGCGGCAGCCGATCGTTCAGCACCGTGAAGATCGACTTCTTGATCTCGCCCGCGTAGTACGTCCCGCCGATCAGCACCTCGACGCGGGTCGGGTGGAGGACGACGAAGGTGCCGCTGCGCGTGCCGTCCTCGGCCGGGTCCGCCTCGACGGCCGGCGCGTGGAGCACGAGCGCCTGCGGCTCGTGCGCCGAGAGCTCCTCCCCGGTCGGCTCGATGAAGAGCGTCTTGGCGAAGAGAGCGTGCCACGGGCTGTCGGTGACGACCCGAACTGCCAGGCGATGCGCCGGGTCCGCGCCGGCGAAGGCGTCGACCACGTACAGGTCTCGCTCCTCGAGGTAGGAGACGACCTTCTCGCGCAGCCCCTCGAACTGCTCCTCGCCGAGCTCCTGATTCACGTCGCCCCACATGATCCGCGCCTCGGAGCCCTCCTCGCGCACGAGGTACTTGTCCTTCGGCGCGCGCCCGGTGTGGGCGCCCGTGTCGACGAGGAGCGGCCCGCCCTCGACGAGCTTGCCCTCCCCCCGCGCGAGCGCGTGGGCGTACAGCATCGACGTGGTCGGCTGCCAGAAGATCCGGCCGCCTGCGTCGAGGCCGTGGTCCGAGAGATCAACGCGGCCGCTCGGCGTCGTCGTCGCCATCCGGAGCGCCTCCTTCCACCGAGGAACGGGAGTGAAACGGCTGCACATCGTACGGAAGCTCCCGAGCCCGGAGCGCCGCGGCGAGGAGCTCCCCCCACCGACGAGCCCGCGGCAGCGGCACCAGGCCACCCCGGCGCGAGCGGATCGCCGCGCCGTGCAGCGCCCCGGGGATCACCGCGTAGGTCGCTTCGACGCCCCGGGCGCGGATGCGCTCGAGGCCCCTCCGGGAGCTGGCCGCCGAGACGCCCGGGATCCCGGGGAGGGGCCGATCGAGCGAGCCGTGCAGGATCGCGATGCTCCTGCCGTCGAGTGGCGAGACGTCGAGACGGTCGGGAATCCAGGGAGCGAGCCCGATCACGTCGGTCACCGACGGCTCGCCGGCGACCGAGATCGCGACCGCCCCGCCCATCGAGAAGCCGACGAGCGTGCACCGGCGCGCGCCGCGCTCGCGCGCGAGCTGGACGGCGGCGCGCCCGTCCTCGATGCAGAGCTCGAGCCGCCGCCACGACTTCGTCCGGTAGCGCACCTCGAGGAACGCGAGCTCGGGGAAGCGTGGGGAGAGGCGCCGGACGAGCCATTCGATGGTGGCGCTCCAGTCGCCGGGACGCTCCCGCTCGGAGCCCCCGTCGACGCAGACGACCACCCGCTCCCGCACGGTGCCGGTCAGCCGGAAGCCGGCGCCGGTGGCGAGGTCGCCCTCCCGACTCAAGGGCTGCCGCCCGCTCTCTCGCCGTGCTGCACCGGAAGATCGTATGCGGCTCGACGCCGCAGCCCGGATCCACGAACGACCCGGCCGCCGGACGAGAACGCCCTTCCCAGGGCGACGCCGTTACCGCCCCAGGCGACGGAGGAGGTTCGCCCGCACCTCCGCCCACTCGGAATCGAGCACGCTGTACCACGCGCTGTCGCGATTCTCGCCGCCGCGCACGAGCATGTGCTGGCGGTGGACTCCCTCGAACC